>DATGQR010000533.1:0-2704 GCA_035304105.1 Thermomicrobiales bacterium
CACCTGATCGCCGACCAGGTGGCCGTAGCTATCGTTGACGTTCTTGAGGTAGTCCATGTCGATGACGGCCAGCGAGAGCGCTGTCTCCTCCCGCCGCGCGTGCTCCAACTCAACCTGCAGCTGCTGCTGGAAGTAGCGCAGGTTTGGCACGCCGGTCATCGGGTCGAGCGTCGCCTCGCGGCTCAGCTCCGCGTAGGCCATCGCGTTGTTGAGCAGCACGCCAGCGTGCTCGGCGAAGGTCGTCAGCAGGTGCAGGTCCCGCTCGGTCAGTGGCCGCTCGGCCGTGCCCTCGACATTGAGAACCCCGGCGATCTCGCCGTTGCAGCGGATCGGCACGCAAATCTCGCAGGTGAGGTCCGGGCGGACCTGGATGTAGTCCGGATCGTCGAGCACATTCTCGACGAAGACCGGCTGGCCGGTGCGCGCGACCCGCCCGACGATGCCCTGATGGATGCTAATCGAGTGGGGTATCTCATCGACGCGCTCGCCATAGGAGGCCTTAATCAGCAGCATGTCATCCTCGATGATCGCCAGGTTCACGATCGGGTAGCCCATTACCTCGCCCAGCGTGTCGGCGATGCGCCGCAGCGATTCGTCGGGGTCGAGCGTTTCAGCGACGATCGTCGAAACCCGCTGGACGGCTTCGATCGCCTGGCGGCTCTCGCGCTCCGAGGCGATCAGCTGGCGGTTATTGAGGGCGATGCCGATGTGGCTGGCGATGATCAGCATGATCTCGAAATCGAGATGCTCTAGCGGCTTGCCCGGCCCCGATTCGACGTTGATCACGCCGACGACCTCGTCGCCGACGCGGATCGGCACGGCGATCTCCGAGGTGGTGCCGCGCCCGGTATCGAGGAAGGCGGGATCTTCTGAGACATCCGGCACGAAGGCCGGCTGGCCCGTGCGCGCCACGCGCCCCATGATCCCGATCTCCAGCGGCAGGCCTTCCTGGACCCAGTCCGGCAGCTGGTGCGGCGCGTCGAGTTCCAGCGCGAGAAAGACGAGCCGGTTGTCCTCGATCATCGCGATCGAGCAGTCATAGCCGAACGAGCGGCGCACCTCACGCGCCATGCGGGAGAACAAATCATCCGCGCTGGTGGCCCGAGCGATCGAAGCCGTGACCCGCTCGACCAGCGCGAGCAGGTGATTGTGCCGCGAATAGGAGCGCATGCGGCGCTCGCGCTCGATGCTCACGGCGAGGTGCCGGCCGATGGTGATCGCCAGCTCGCGCTCCGTCGCGGAGAATGTCCGGCTCTCGGCCAGTTCCAGCGCCAGCACGCCAACAGCCTGGCCACCAATCACCAGGGGCACGGCCAGCGCTCCGGTGCGCGTCGTCCCACCGTCAGCGCAGCGGACGACCTCGCCTTCCTGAGCGCGGAGCGTGCCGAGCGCTCTGCGCACGAAGGGTGCGGTGAGCAGATCGGCGTAGGCCTCCTGGTTTGCGTCGCCCGGCTGGTCGCTGGAGTAGCACTCGAGATGCGCGCTGTCGGTGATCATCAGCGTAGCCGCGCGCGCGTCGAAGAGCGCGGCGATCTCGGCCAGGAGCGGCTGGACGGCCTGATCGATGGCCGGGAGCGTAGCCAGCATCTCTAGCGTCGCGAGGAGCCGGGTTATCTGCTGGCTGGCCGCTGGCGACGGCTCGCCCGGCTGCAAATCCCGTTCGAACCCCGCCGCCACCAGCTCGACGGCCATCTCCAGCGCCTCTATTCGTGGCCCGTCGATCCGGTCACCGCGCTTGGCCGTGGACAGCATGACGCCGATCCGCGCTCCACAAGCGCGAATCGGCAGGCACGCGCAGCAGTCGCCGGCCGCATCGCCGTCCACCTCAAAGCCGTTGAAGGCGGAGCCGGCCGCAGAAAGTTGCGGCATGGAGTGAGGATTGGGCAAGTTCGGGTCGGCGAGCACGAAATCGTCGTCTTCGAGGCTCCAGCGCGCTACCCATCCGTCCGGCGCGATGCCGAAGCTGACTGCGCGCAGGTCCAGCTCGGTTGCGATTGACTGCGCGATGGTGGGCAGAGCGCGTCGGATATTTGAAGCGCGGTTGATCGTCAGAGAAATGCGGTGCAGTGCGCGTGGCAGGTCGATCACGCGCTGGTCGAGCGCCCCGGGGGCCGTCAGGGCCGGGTCATCGGACCGGAGCTGGCCCGTATCCTGAGGCGCTGCAAGCTCGTGGCTCACCGGGTGGTCCTTTATGGCCCCGTGCGGGATCTGGCCAGACGCCCCTCTGGAGAGCCGCCCCGCGACGGGGATTGAATACTCGCAATCCCACCTCAAGACTAGGCCAACCCCAGCAGGCCAATTAGATGCAAATGTCCTAATCGGATTCGTGTCGAGGCCCGCACCGACGCGCGCCATGCGCCGAAAGTACTGACATGCCTATGCCCCCAGCGGCTCAGCTCCGCGACTTCCCATCGGCGGCGATAGCCCGCGGGTTTTTCAGGTACCTTGTGGGCGGCGGTAGGTGCCCGCCGGCGTTGAACCGGATTGCCGTGCGCGCCATGATAGACTCGACTGTTGCTGGCGAATCCCGCCGCCGAGTCCGGCAATCGGCTGGTGTCACAGCATCCATCGAGGGGGCGGATCGGGCCCGGTGGCCCGCGCGGTCTTCAAAACCGTTGTGGGGGGTGACGAGCCTCCCGGGTGGGTTCGACTCCCATGCGCCCCCGCCACCCGATTTGCCGCACAATTATGAGGAAACGTCAGG
>DATGQR010000534.1:0-6800 GCA_035304105.1 Thermomicrobiales bacterium
GCCCTCGTGGTAGATCGCGTCGAACTCGGCCTTCCAAAGGTCGAGCACCTCGGCGGGCGTGGCCGCACCCTCGACGTAGAGGTAGGTGTCGTCCAGGCTGGACGTATTGTTCGGCAGCTCGATCATCTCGCGCGACGGCTCGCCGGCCACGATCGCCGGGTAGGGCAGGTCGTAGTCCTTGTCGCTGCTGTCGTAGATGTAGCCGAGGTCGCGCAGCACCCGTAGCGTCTGGGCGCTCTTCATCCCGCCCGGGCTGCGCCAGCCGCGTGGCGCCACGCCGGTGATGTCGACCAGGATGTCGTGCGCCTTGCGGAGCAGCGGCCCTTCCGCTTCCTCGGGCACCTCCCAGCGCTCGTGGAGGTAGCCGTGCGCGCCGATCTCGTGGCCGCGGGCGACGATCTCGCGCACCAGATCGGGATTGTTCTCAGCGTCGAAGCCTGGCACGAAGAAGGTCGCCAGGATCCCCTGGCGCGCGAAGATCTCCAGCATGCGCCGCACGCCTCGGCGGCCCGAATAGCCGCCGGCCGAGCGAATGCCGGCCGGATCGAAGCCCTGGCCGACCTCGTTGCCGGTGCCGTCGAAATCGACGGTGATCAGCGCCACGCAGCGCGCGTCCTGCGGCCAGCGATGGCGGCGAGGGGACGTCACGCTCACGGCGCCAGCCTCTGCTTCCGCCAGCCGCCCTGGCCCTCCCGGGTGTACAGGATGCGGTCGTGCAGCCGGTTGGGGCGCCCCTTCCAGAACTCGACCCGCTCGGGCGTCAGGCGGAAGCCGCCCCAGTGCGCGGGCCGCGGCACGTCCTCACCCGGGAAGCGCGCCTCGATCTCGGCGATGCGCGCCTCCAGCTCCTCGCGGCTGGCGATCACCTGGCTCTGAGGCGAGGCCCAGGCGCCGATCCGGCTCTCGCGCGGCCGTGTCTGGAAGTATTCCGCCGATTCGGCCTCACTGATGCGCTCGACGCTTCCTTCGACGCGCACCTGGCGGCTGATCGGTCCCCAGTAGAACACGACGGCCGCGTGAGGGTTCTCGGTCAGCTCGCGGCCCTTGCGACTCTCGTAGTTGCTGAAGAAGACCAGGCCGCCGTCCTCGATGCCTTTGAGCAGGGTAATCCGTGCAGAGGGCCGTCCCTGCGCGTCCGCCGTCGCGAGCATCATCGCGTTTGGCACCGGCAGCCCGGCCTCGATCGCCAGTTCGAGCCAGCCGGCCAGCTCGCTCAGCGGATCGTCATTCAGATCGCCGATGTCGATGCCACTGTCTTCGTGCTCGCGGCGCATCGTCCGCAGCGCCTGGCTCAACTGCTCGTTCAACCGCGCCTCCATCACCACAACCAGCCACTGACCACGCTATCAGCGATAATTCAAGCACGACGCGGGCTCGAAAGGATGGCGGCTTGAATCTCGACACGACACTGGTGTTCGCGATTCTCGGCATCGCCGTATTCCTTTTCATCACCGAGTGGGTCTCGCCCGATATCGTCGCGTTGATGGTCCTGACTGCGGTCACAGTCACCGGGCTGGTCACGCCACAGGAAGCGCTCTCCGGGATGAGCAGCACCGCCGTCGCCGCGCTGATCGGGCTCTCGATCATCGGCACGGGCCTGCTCCGTACCGGCGCGATCACCTGGGCGGCCGACAAGCTGACGGCCACGATCGGCAGCAGCCCGCGCCGGCTGACGTTCATTAGCACGCTCGGTCCCGGGTTGCTCTCCTCGGTCGTCAACATCGAGGCCGCCGCTTCGGTGTTCATCCCGGCCATCATGCGCCTGGCGCGACGCGCCAGCGTGCCGCCCTCGCGCCTGCTGATGCCGCTCGCGTTCGCGGCGCTGGCGGGCGGCAACCTGACGATCTTCGGCACGTCACACAACCTGGTCGTCAACAGCCAGCTCGTCGCGGCCGGCATCGAGGGCTTCGGCCTCTTCGAAATCGCCCCGATCGGCGCCATCTTCCTGGCAATTGCCATCGCCTACAGCTTCTTCCCCGGCTCACTGCTGCTGCCGAGTCGCGTGGAGCAGACGGTGGACGAGGGACTGCTGACTCAGGACGAGCTGATCAAGGCCTATGGCCTGACCGACCGGCTCTGGGAGGTCGCGGTGCTGCCCGAGTCCTCGATCGTCGGCGCCACCCTGCGCGAGGCCGATCTCGGCGCGCGCTTCGGCGTCGGGGTCATCGCGGTGGTGCGCGCCAGCACGGCGCAGGCGCTCCCACCCGAGCAAGCGGTCTTCGAGGCCGGCGACACGCTGCTGATCGGTGGCCGCGAGGAGCGCGTGCGCCTGCTCGTCGATGAGCTGGGTCTGGAGTTCCTCGGGCCACCGCGCTCGGTCAGCCCCTTCCCGCGCAGCGACGCGGAGCTGGTCGAGGTCATCGTGCCGCCACGCTCAGCGGCCATTGGATCGACGCTGCGCGAGCAGGACTTGCGGGGCACCACCGACCTCACCGCGCTGGCGATCTGGCACGATGGCCGCGCGATCCGCACTGACGTCGGCAATCACCCGCTGGCCCCGGGCGATACTTTGCTCCTCTATGGCAGCCGCTCCGCCACGCGCAACTTTCGGCCGCGGCCTGACTATCTCTGGCTGAATCCGCCCCCCGAGGAAGAGTCGCCGCAAGAGCTGCGCCGCTACGCCCCGATCTGCGCGGCCATCCTGGTGACGGTCATCGCGCTGGCGGCGTTCGGTGTCCTGAGCATCGCGGTCGGCGCGCTGGGCGGGGCCGCGGCGACGCTGGTCCTGGGCGTCGTCACGCCGCGCCAGGCCTACGCCCGGGTCGGCTGGAGCACGATCATCATGATCGCCGGGATGTTTCCTCTGGGTATCGCGCTGCTGAACAGCGGCGGCGCCGAGCTGATCTCCGACCTGCTGATCACGCTGCTGGAACCCTACGGGACGATCGCGGTCCTGGCCGGAGTGGTGGTAATCACGATGCTGCTGACCCAGCCAATCCACAACGCCGCCGTGGCGATCATTATGTCACCGGTGGCGATCGACGTCGCCAGCCAGCTCAATTCCAACCCGCACACTTTCGCGGCGGCGGTAATCGTGGCAGCCTCGGCCAACTTCCTGCTGCCGGTCGGACACCCGGCCCCCTATCTGGTCAAGGCTCCGGGGAACTACAAGACGACCGACTACCTGAAGTTCGGCCTCGGCCTCAACGTCATCGCCCTGCTGATGATCCTCGCAATCGTCCCGCTCCTCTGGCCGCTGTAAAGCGGGCCCTGCCCGACCGGCAGTCGCGTGCCTAGCCAGGCGCCAGCGAACGCGTGGAGAACCGCACCTCCCAGGGGAAGCGTCGTTCTGCCTTGCATGATGCGCGAGGGTCAGACGTTCTCGACGCCCTGGCGGACAAGGTCGATCGCGGCGACGACGGCGCCGGCGGCGATCATGCGGCGCAGCCAGTCGAGCAGGAAGCGGTTAGCCAGCCCGCGCCAGCCCACCCAGGCAGCAGCCAGGGCCAGCGCGATGACTGCGCCGGCGACCAGCGACGCGACCGCGACGCCGAAGCCTTCGTCCGCGCCGAAGGCCAGCGCCAGCATCAGCGAGGCTGGCGAGATCATCCAGATCAGCAGGCGCACATTTGCCCAACCAGTGGAGAGGTCCTCTGGGCTCAGGCCGAGCGCCAGGGACGCCTGCAGCGCGCCGATGATGATCACTACGCCGGCCGCGATCTGGAAGGTCGAAAGCGACAGATCGAGCGTGTCGAGCACGTTCTCGGAGACCAGTGCCAGCAGCGCCAGGATGACGACGGCAGCGACGACGGCCGGGAGCAGGCGCATCACGTCGTCGCGGCTCGACGGGCGACCGTCGGCGCGTGCCAGGAGCAGCGCGATGGCGGCCGGGTTGAAGACGGCAAGGAAGAACAGGGCGGCGAGCAGCCAGTCAATCATCTTGTGTTCGCTCCGGGCACGTCCGGCTCGCGCTTGACGCGGCCGTCCAGGGCGTCGGCCGTATATATCAGGCCGGAGATGGCGTGCTGCTGGTCGTCCATGCGGGTGCGGCCGTGGATGAACCAGGCGCCGGCCTCGCGCGGAGGGCGGTCGTCCTCCGCCTGGCGCCGGGCCAGGAGATCCGCGCCGCAGGCCGCCTGCTCGCGGATGTCGCCCGCCAGGTCAGCCATGCGCTCGTCCGACTCGGCCAGCCGCCAGAGCGCGGCCATGCCCTCGACCCAGGTGCCCAGCGCCGAAGCGTTGCGACTGTCGCCGCGCAGCAGCAGATTCAGCCCCTCGTCGGTCTTCTGGGCCTCGAAGCGGATGAAGAGGCTGAAGCGACCGGCCAGCCTGCGAGCGTAGTCAATGTGGTGATCGGCAAGGCCCCACTCGACCATCTCCGCCATGCCGTAGGCCGCCCAGTGGTCGTTGAGCGGCGGGTAGGGGACGTTCTCGACATCGTCGCGCAGCAGCGTCACGAAGTCGGCCGCCTTCCAGGCCGCAGCATCCCAGCCCTCGCCGGGAAACGCCTCGTGCAGCATCGCCAGCGCCCAGAGCGCCTCGCCGGGGTAATAGGCCGAGGTCGAGACCAGGTCCATGGATTCCGACTCGACGAACCACTTGGTATAGAAGCCGCCGTCCTCCTTCTGCTGGGCCAGCAGGAAGCGGCCCAGAGCGCGCATGACGTCGTCGTAGGTGTCCTCGCCGGTAAGCAGGCGCCGCTCGGCCAGCGCGATGGTCATCAGCGCCGCCGTGCCGACCTTGATGTTGCCGCCCTCGACCGGGCCGCCCCAGTCGTCGTGGTAGTGCATGTTCTCGATCAGGTAGGCCGTGCCGCGCTCGGCGGCCTCGAACGACGCGGCATCGCCGAGCCGCCCGGCGACCTGATAGAGCGACATCGTCACGCCGGCGTGGCGCACGATGTTGTAGTCGTCCGGAAGCGCGTCCTCGTCCCGGTCGTAGATGTATACGTAGGAACCATCGTCGAACTGGTTGGCCTTCAACCAGCCGGCGGCGTCTAGCGCCGTATCGCGAAACGATTCGGCCGATCCGGGGCCGCACAGCTCTGCCGGCGCGACGGTTACCCGCACGATGCCGAGCACCGCCGCCCAGATCAGCAGCGGCAGGGCCAGGAAGCGCGCCGCCGGATGGGTCAAGCGCGCGCCTCTCTCGCCGCGCTGGTGCCGGCGACGCGCCCGATCACGGCGCCGGAGGTCAGCCCGGTACCGCCCGGGTAGTTGAAGTAGAACAGCCCGCCAATCATCTCCCCGGCCGCGTACAGGCCGGGAATCGGCTCCAGATTCTCATCCAGCACGCGCGCCTCGGTGTCGATCCGCACGCCGCCGAAGGTGAACGTGATTCCGCAGGTCACCGCATAGGCCTCGAACGGCGGCGTATCCAGCTTGTTGGCCCAGTTGCGCCGCGGCACTGGTAGCCCGTCGGCCGAGCGCCCATCCTTGATGGTCGGATCGAATGGGATGTCCTCGCGCACGGACGCATTGTAGGCGCGCACCGTCTCCAGAAAACGCTGGCTATCGACGCCTTCCAGCTTCTCGGCCAGCTCCTCCAGCGTGTCGGCGCGCACGCGCGTCGCCTGGCGGATGCGGTACTCGTCGCGCAGCAAGTGCGTCACCTTGGCATCGAAGACCTGCCAGGCAAACTGGCCCGGCTGTTCCAGCACGCGCCGCCCGTACTCGGCATAGGTGTAGTTGCGGAAGTCGGCGCCCTCGTCGACGAAGCGCTCGCCGCGCGCGTTGACCATGATCCCGAAGGGATAGCTGTGCTTCTGGAAGCCGTCGCCGACGCTGAGGTCGCCGAAGTCCGGGGCGTTGCGGTCCCAGCCGACGGCGTGACAGCCTGACCAGTTGCCCCACGGCATCGCGCCCACCTCCAGCGCCATGCGGATGCCGTCGCCGGTGTTGAGGCGCGTGCCGCGCACCTTGGCCAGGTCCCAGCCCGGACCCAGATAGCGCGTGCGCCACTCGGCGTTGGCCTCGAAGCCGCCGGCCGCGAGCACCACGGCGCCGGCCGGGATCGTCTCAAGCGTGCGGTTGTGGCGCACGACCACGCCGCGGATATCCCCTACTTCCTCGACCAGCTCGATCGCCCGGCAACCGTAGCGGATCTCGACTCCGGCGCGCTCGCATGCGGCGATGAGCTGATCGACCAGCCCGGGGCCGCCTCCCGACACCAACAAGGTGATACCGCCCCAGAAGCGGAAGCGGCCGTTGACTTTGAAGGCCTGGTGGCTGTAAGCCGGCACGAAGCGCACGCCATGGTTGGTGTGCAGCCACTGCCAGGTCTCCAGGGAGCGGGTGACGACGAGCGGCGTTAGATCAGGGTCGGCGCGGTACTGGCAGATGCGATCGATATCCGCGTAGAACTGCTCCGCCGTGTAGGTGCCAAAGTCGGTGTTGCGCTTCTCTTCCTCGCTAATATCGGGCACGAGCGTGAGGAGATCGTCGAGGCCGTTGTAGACCGTGCGGATGGCGCCGGCAGTGAAGCGGCTGTTGCCGCCGCGCTCTTCATACGAGGCACGCTCCAGCACCAGCACACTCGCGCCTTGCTCGCGAGCGGCCAGCGCCGCGCAGAGCGCCGCGTTCCCCGCGCCGACTACGATGACGTCATAGCGTTGCTGTTCCACGATCCCAACTCTTCCACTTAGACGCGCATCACAAGTCCCTGATTTGCGGTCACTCTAGCACGGCCCTCCCGCCACTCCCCCGGTTCGTCACCCCTCCAATGGCAGGTCGACCCAGCGACGTTCGCGGAAGGAGAGCTCGACCGCGTTGATCGCTTCCTGGACCCAGGCGCCGTCATCGAAATTGCCCTGGTTGCGGTCGCCGCCGTCGAGGATCTCGTCGATGAAGTCGCGAATCAGG
>DATGQR010000535.1:0-7971 GCA_035304105.1 Thermomicrobiales bacterium
GCCGCTGGCGGCCGAGGGGATGTACGGCAACGAGGTGCCGTCGGCTGGCATCGTCACCGGCATTGGGCAGGTCGACGGCCGACCGGTGATGATCGTGGCCAACGACCCGACGGTCAAGGCCGGCACCTACTACCCGCAGACGGTCAAGAAGCACATCCGCGCTCAGAACATCGCCCTGGAGAACCGCCTGCCCTGCCTCTACCTGGTTGACTCCGGCGGCGCCTTCCTGCCGCTACAGAGCGAGGTCTTCCCCGACCACGAGCACTTCGGCAGGATCTTCCACAACCAGGCTGTGCTCTCCAGCCACGGAATCCGGCAGATCGCGGCCGTGCTGGGCTCCTGCACGGCCGGAGGGGCGTATGTCCCAGCGATGTCGGACGAGGCGATCATCGTGCGCGGCAACGGCACGATCTTCCTGGGCGGGCCGCCACTGGTGCGCGCCGCGACCGGCGAGGAAATCACCGCCGAGGAGCTTGGCGGGGCCGACGTCCACGGCCGGATCAGCGGCGTGGTCGACTACATCGCCAACGACGAGGAGGAGGCCCTGCAGCTCGCCCGGCGGCTGCTGATGAAGCGCCGGGAGACGCCACCCGAGCTGCCCTGGGAGCGCCGCGAGATCCGCGAGCCGGAGGGCAACCCGCAGGACATCCTGGGGCTGGTGCCGCCCGACCCGCGCACGCCCTGCGACCCGCGCCCGCTGCTGCGTCACATCCTCGACGGCGGGGAGCTGGACGAGTTCAAAGCCGACTACGCCGAGACGATCGTCTGCGGCTATGCCCACCTCTACGGTATCCCAGTCGGTGTGATCGCCAACAACGGCGTGCTGTTCAGCGAGTCGGCCCGCAAGGCGACACACTTCATCATGCTCTGCACCCAGCAGAAGATCCCGCTGCTCTTCGTCCAGAACATCACCGGCTTCCTGGTGGGCCGCGAGGCCGAGCACGGCGGCATCGCCCGGGACGGCGCGAAGATGGTCGCGGCGGTCGCCACGGCGAAGGTGCCCAAGATCACCCTGATCACCGGAGCGAGCTACGGGGCCGGCAACTACGCGATGGCTGGCCGGGGCTACGACCCGCGCTTCCTGTTCGCCTGGCCGACCTCGCGCACGGCGGTCATGGGCGGCGAGCAGGCCGCCAGTGTGCTGGCCACGATCCGCAGCCGAGGCCAGGAACTCTCGCCAGAGGAGCGGGCCGAGGCCGAGCGCGAGATCCGCGAACGCTACGAGCGCGAGACCGAACCCTACTTCGGCTCCGCCCGCCTCTGGGACGATGGCGTCATCGACCCGCGGGACAGCCGCGCGGTGCTCGGCCTCGCGCTCGAAACCACCCTCAACGCGCCGATCGAGGAGACCCGAATCGGCGTGCTGCGGGTTTAGTCCTCGCTACCGTTAACGGCCGGCATCGAGTTGTAGTGCGCCTCACCGATCAGGTAGGCATGCACACCGAAGTTCGAAGCACACGTCGGGTTGGGCTCCATCGCCGCGGCGATCAGGCGCCCGCTGCCGTACAACTCGGCGTAGTCGCCCGTGCCGTCGACGATCGTCCAGTGACCGCCGACGTGCGAGGCGAAGACCTCCCCGTCGATGGCATCCTGCGCGCCGCCCACGAAGCCGAACGTCACGCTGCCATGCTCGTCGGTCAGTTCCAGGACACCGCCAACCGCGTAGGTGTGGGCCCACGGCCCGCCACCGACCAGGAACTCGCCAAAGGCGGCCCCGTGTCCTTCGATGGCGCCGGTGCTGAGGAAGCCGCCGCCGAAGGAGAAGTCCTCGGGATCGAGGCACAGGCTAACCTGCGTGTTCAACCCGACGATCGGCGTCGCCAGACTGGACAGCACGCCCTCGAAGGTGATCGACTCCTCGTCGTCACCCTCGTCCGCCGAGGAATCGGCGAAGATGCTCATGTGGGCGTTGCCGCCGGTGCCGCGCAAGACGAGCGCGTCGGCGAAGAACTCCGCATCGGGCACGTCCGAGCTAAGCTGCGCGTAGGTGCCGACCCAACCGCCCTCTTCGCCCTCGATCTCGAGCCGGCCCCAGATGCCGAAGTAGCCCGAGCAGTCGTCTTCGGTGCATTCGCCAACCGGCTGGAAGTCGCCGTTGAGCGTGATCGTCGCCGTGCCGCTGATATCGCCAGTGACCTCGTCGCGAATCACGTTGTTGCGGAAATGGAAGATGCCGGCCTCATCCTGCCACTCCTCGCCGTCCTCGAGCACCTCTACCGTGGTGGAGGTGAAGGTAATCGACGTGCGGGTGGCGGTATGGTGGCTGGAAGCGGACGCGCTGAGCGGGATGATGCCGGCGAGCAATATCGCAAGAATGCCGAGCCAGGCGATCCGCCGGCCTCGACGCTGAGAGACCATAGCTGCGTTCCTTTCCCGAGCGGAGTAGAGCCTCTGCGCGGCTGAACGTCATCACCGTGTTGGTCCCCTACACGCTCCTTTCCTTGGGCGTTCGGCACGTCGCGCCAGCGATGGCCCGATCGCCGGCTGGCGGGGTAATGACGCCACCCGCGTTCGCGCTTGCATGGCAACCGGGCACGCCGGAGTGCCTCATGCTCGATCAGTGAACGCCGTCAAGGTGTCTGTTCGGTTATCGCAGGGTCACGTCCTGGTCGGGGGCTCGTCGGCGCCACCCGGCCCGGCGTCGTCGATGCCCGGCAGGTCGATCAGCGCGAAGGCCTGGCGGCCCTTGAAGATGCGGTAGAGGTAGTACAGCGAGGGGAAGAGAATGAGGGAGCCGACCGCCAGCGCCCCGAGCATGAGCTTCAGGGTGATGTCTGGCGCGGCCGCGTCGTCGTAGCGCACATCGTCGACAACCAGGTAGGGGCTCATCGAGGCGCCCCAGCCGACCAGGATCAGCGCCACCTGAGCGACCGCCAGGGTGCGGGCCAGGAAGAAGTGGCGCAAGTAGAGCCCGGCCAGCGCGCCGATGGCTGCGACTCCGGTGGCGATCTGCAGCGGCCAACTCCACCACGAGCGGAACAGCTCCTCGCGGATCTGCGGGGCGTGGTCGCCGGCTAGCAGGGCGACGAGCAGCGCGAAGGCCCCCAATGCGATTGCCGCCAGCAGCCCGCGCCGGCGGAAATCTTCCTGCAGATCCGGCTCGTCGAACGTCTCGACCGTCAGGAAGATCGCGGCGACGTAGGCGAAGAGCACCAGGGTGAAGCCACCGACCGCCAGCGGGAAAACGCCCAGCCAGGAGTTGAACCAGCCGCTCATCACGTAGCCATCCTCCAGCTCGATGTCGCCGGAGGAGATGCCCGCGATGATCGTGCCCAGCATGATCGGCGTGATCGTGCTGGAGATGGCGAAGACGCGCCCCCAGCGCTGCTGGACGTGGTCCTCGCGGCTGTCGTAGGCACGGAAGACGAAGGACGCGCCGCGCAGGACGATGCCGACCAGCATGATCGTCACCGGGATGTGCAGCGCGGTCATGATCGCGCCGAACGCTGGCGGGAACGCGGTGAAGAGCACGACGACGACCAGGATCAGCCAGACGTGGTTGGCCTCCCAGATCGGCGCGATGGCCTGCTCGATGACCTCGCGTTGCCGGGCCGCTCGCGGCCCGCGAGCCAGCAAATCCCAGACGCCGGCGCCGAAGTCGGCCCCGCCCAGCACGGCGTAACCGACCAGAGCGGCCAGCATGACGGCTGCGGCGGTCAGATCAAGCGGTGGCATGCCGTCTCCTCGGCAGGAACTCGCCGCCGGTCTCCTCCTCGCGCGGCTCGATCACCACCTGGCGATAGAGCAGCCAGGCGGTGGCGATCGAGAGCAGGATGTAGAGGACGGTGAAGCTGATGAGGGGCACGATCAGGTTCGGCACCTGAGTCAGCGCCTCCTCGGTGCGCATCACCTGGAAGATGATCCACGGCTGCCGCCCGACCTCGGTGACGGTCCAGCCGGCCTCGACGGCGACGAAACCCAGCGGCCCGCAGAGCATCAGCGCCCACTGGAACCAGGGATGTTCCGGCACCGCCCGCCGCCGCCAGTAGAGCAGCGCGCCCCAGATCCCGACGCCCATCAGCAGGAAGCCGATGCCGACCATGATCTGGAAGGCGATGTGGACGATCGCCACCGGCGGCCACTCGCCCTCAGGGATCTGGTCGAGCCCGGTGACTTCGGCGTTCGGGTCGTGGTGGGCCAGCAGACTCAGGGCGCGGGGGATCTGAATCCCGAAGCGGGTCGTGCGGCTGTCCGCGTCGGGGATGCCGCCGATGGTCAGGGCCGCGCCCTCGGCCGTCTCCCAGTGCGCTTCGAGCGCCGCCAGCTTGGCGGGCTGGTTCTCGGCCACGAAACGCGCGCTGATGTCGCCGCTGATCGGCTGGATGACCGCCGTGATCACCCCGACGGTCAGGGCGATGCCGATGGCCT
This sequence comes from Thermomicrobiales bacterium, assembly GCA_035304105.1. Lineage (GTDB taxonomy): Bacteria > Chloroflexota > Chloroflexia > Thermomicrobiales > CFX8 > JAUIIK01. The sequence continues at coordinate 4,369 of DATGQR010000535.1, forward strand.
TGCGGTGGAACGCGCTGCCGGGGTGGCGGCGCAGCAGGGCGGTGTGAATCGCGGCGACGGCGAAGGAGGTCGCCAGGAAGGCGGCGATCGTCATGTGCAGCGTCTGGTGGAAGGCGGCGTCGTTGAACATCGCCGCCATCGGGTCGATGTTCTCCGGCTGCCCGTCGACCAGGTCGAAGCCGGCCGGCTGGTTCATCCAGGCGTTGGCCATGACGACGAAGATGCCGGAGAGGGTACCGCTGATCGCCACCAGCCAGCCGGCAACCCAGTGAGCGATGCGGCCGACGCGGTCCCAGCCGTAGAGGTAGACGCCCAGAAAAATGGCTTCCGTGAAGAAGGCGAAGCCCTCCAGCGAGAACGGCATCCCGATCAGCCCGCCGGCCCAGCCCATGAAGCGCGGCCAGAGCAGACCAAGCTCGAAGGAGAGCACCGTGCCGGAGACGGCGCCGACGGCAAAGAGGATCGCCGTGCCCTTGGCCCAGCGGCGCGCCAGTTTCAGGTAGGTCTCGTCTCCAGTGCGCAGCCAGAGCCCTTCGGAGATGACCATCAGCAGCGGCATGGCGATGCCGACCGACGCGAAGATGATGTGGAAGCCGAGTGACATCGCCATCTGGAGGCGAGCGGCGAGCAGATCACTCATCGGCGGCGCGGATGCCTTTCCGGTACCGGGGCGCCAGCGGGAGTATTCTCGGGAACCGTGCCCAAAGTCTATAGCGAAAGCGGCATGCCTGCACTTTTCGGATGACGGTTGGTGAGTATAGTTTGGGGCACGTCCGGACGGGATGCGGGTCAGCCGACAACTGTGGGAGCGCGGGAGCAAAGCGTGCAAGACGATTTGTTCGCCTACAAGCAGCAACAGCGCCAGACGTGGGGTTCCTCGATCGGCCTGCACCGGCTCTCCGGCGAGTTCGCGCCGGCTTCCCAGCGCCTGATCGAGTGGCTGGGGATCGGGCCGGATGACCACGTCCTCGACGTGGCGACCGGCACCGGGCGCACGGCCGTGTTGGCGCGCATGACCGGGGCATCGGTCGAGGCGGTGGATATCTCGCCGGTGCTGATCGGCGAGGCCGAGCACTTCGCGCTGGCCAGCGGCTTCCCGGATATCCACTTCACCGAAGCGGACGCAGAAGAGCTGCCCTACCCCAACGACGCCTTCACCGTGGTCACCTCCACCTTCGGGATCATCCATGCCCCGCGGCCCGACGTCGTCAGCCGCGAGATGGATCGCGTGCTGGCCTTCGGCGGGCGGCTGGGGCTGGCGACCTGGCGCCATGACGCGACGCTCCACGAGCTGGTGCGGCTGATCCCCGGCGGCGAGACGCAGGTGCGCGGCGTCGTCAACCCGGCCGAGTGGGGCCGCCGCGAGCGGGTGCGCGAGTTCATCAGCCAGCGCTACTTCCCGAACCTGGAATTCGAAGAGGGCGAGCTACTGCTGAGCTACCCGACCGTCGACGCCGCCTGGCGCGACTGGTCGCGCAACTACGGCCCGATCCGGTCGGCCTACCAGGCCATCCCGCTGCGCAACCGCGACGGTGTGGACGCTGCCGCGCGCGATTTCTTCGCCCGCTGGGCGGACGACTCCGGCGCTGTCCACTGGCCGCTCGCCTACATGCTCGTCAAAGCCACCAAGATCGGGCTAGCCCAGCGGGTGGGCTGAGACACACGGGTACGGCCATAGACGCGCCGAGAAGTCTGAGGATGACACAGCCCCCTGCCGCCACGTCTTCGAGACACTACACTGGACTGTGAAGGGGTAGTCCGCTCGTATAGCCCCCTACGATGACAGGCAGATCCGGTTCCTGTGAACGCTCAGATGATCCGCAGGGCGGTGACGGGTCGGGCAGATAAACGAAAGCCGGGTGGAGGCTGGCTCCACCCGGCGGTTGTTTGCTAGAGAAATTCTGCCCGGCGCTATTCGTAGCCGCCAGCGTCGGCGGGGAGGTCCGGGTGGGCTTCGTCGATGGGCAGGTCGAGCGGGGACTCGGCCTCCTTGCCGTTGGTCTCCGGCTTCGGGGCGCGCAGTTCGATGTCGTCGGCCAGCAGCGTGGCGTTGATCACCTGATCCATGTTGTCGACCCAGATGAAGGTCATCTCCTTCTGGACCTTCTCCGGGATATGCACCAGGTCACGCTGGTTCTCGGCCGGGGCGATCACCGTGCGGATGCCGTTGCGGTGGGCGGCCAGGGTCTTCTCCTTCAGGCCGCCGATCGGCAGCACCCGGCCGCGCAGGGTGATCTCGCCGGTCATGGCGATGCTGTGGTCGACCGGGCGCCGGGCGACTGCCGAGATCAGCGCCGTGGCCATGGTGATACCGGCCGAGGGGCCGTCCTTCGGGGTCGCACCCTCCGGCAGGTGGATGTGGATGTCGATGCTCTCCTGAAAATCGGGTGCGATGCCCAGCTGCTCGGCGCGCGAGCGGGCGTAGGAGAGCGCCGCCTGGGCGGACTCGCGCATCACGTCGCCGGCCTGGCCGGTGATCGTGAGCTTGCCAGAGCCAGGCATGACAGCGACTTCGACCGGGATGATCTCGCCGCCGACGCTGGTCTTGCCCAGGCCGATGGCCACGCCGATCATCGACTCGTTGAACTGCTGCTCGTAGCCGTAGCGCTTCGGCCCCAGGAACTCTTCGAGCCGCTTGGGAGTCAGGCGAATGACCGGCACCTCGCCATCCTCCGCCTCGATCTCGCCGCGCACGATGTCGCGGGCGGCCTTGCGGCAGAGCGTGGCAATCTGGCGCTCCAGGTTGCGGACGCCGGCTTCGCGAGTGTAACCGCGCAGGATCTCCATCCACATGCGCTCGGAGATCTGCAGGCTGTCGGCTGGCAGGCCGTGGGCTTCGAGCTGTTTGGGCAGCAGGTGGTTGCGGGCGATGCCGATCTTCTCGTCCTCGGTGTAGCCGCCGATCTCAATCACCTCCAGGCGGTCGAGCAGCGGGGCCGGGATGCCGCCGAGGTTGTTCGAGGTGGTCAGGAAGAGCACCTTCGAGAGGTCGTAGGGCATATCGAGGAAGTGGTCGATGAAGAACTTGTTCTGCTCCGGGTCGAGCACTTCCAGCAGGGCTGAGGCGGGGTCGCCGCGGTAGTCCGAGGAGAGCTTATCGATCTCGTCGAGCAGGATGACCGGGTTGATCGTCCCGGCGGTCTTGAGCGCGCTGACGATGCGCCCCGGGTAGGCGCCGATGTAGGTACGCCGATGACCGCGGATCTCGGCCTCGTCGCGCACGCCGCCGAGGCTGACGCGCACGAACTCGCGGCCCATCGCCTGGGCAATCGAGCGGCCCAGGCTGGTCTTGCCGACGCCGGGCGGGCCGACCAGACAGAGAATCGCCGTGCCGCCGGAGGCGTCCGGCATGTCCTGGGTGAGCGCGCGCACCGCCAGAAACTCGATGACGCGCTCCTTGACGTGCTCCAGCCCGTAGTGGTCAGCGTCGAGCACCGCCTGGGCATGGTCGAGGTCGAAATTATCCTCGCTCTCCTCATGCCAGGGCATGGCCAGCACGGTGTCGATGTAGTTGCGGACGATCGTCGCTTCAGCCGAGACGGCCGGCATGCGCTCCAGGCGGGTGATCTCACGCAGCACCTTCTCGGCCGCTTCCTCCGGCAG
>DATGQR010000536.1:0-3806 GCA_035304105.1 Thermomicrobiales bacterium
TAGGTGTTGCGGTCGATGATGTTGTCGGTCAGCAGGCCCGGGTATCCGGGGTTGTACTGGCGGTTGGAGCGCAGCTTGCCGCGCGGGGCCAGGCCGATCGCGGCGTAGCCCATCTGCGCCCAGGACTTCGGCAGCGTTGGCTCGGAGATGTAGCCGGGCGCGATCAGCAGTCCGGGATAGGGCGGCGCGATGTAGCTCTCCCGCGGCCGGCAGTACCACCCGGCGATCACGACCCCGTCCAGGCTGGTGTAGTGGATCTCGAACGTCTCGACCTGGTCCGTCGAGCGCAGCGGGACGGGCGTCATTCGGGCATTCAGCGGCAGCTCGCTCATGCGCCGCAGGATGTCGGCCCAGAAGGCGTCGAAGTCGTCGGGCCGCTCGACGCTGACCTGATACTGATCCGGCGGGAGGCGGGTCGCGCCCATCGTCATGCTCGCTCCAATCCGCTCAGCTACCGGCCGCGGATGACCTGACCGGGAATCGCGCCGGTCGGCTCGCCATCGGCGATCACCACCTGGCCGTTGACCAGCACGCGGTCGATGCCGACCGGGTGCAGGCGCGGCTCTTCCCAGGTCGCGCGGTCCGCGACGGTGTCGGGGTCGAAGACGACGACGTCTGCGAAGTAGCCCTCGGCCAGCCGGCCACGCTCGGGGATCCGGAAGCGCTCGGCCGGGAAGCCCGCCATCTTCCAGATCGCCTCTTCCAGCGAGACGGCCTTCAACTCGCGCACGCCCTTGCGCAGCGCGCGGGCGAAGCAGCCGTAGCCGCGCGGGTGGGCGTGCGGACCGTAGTATATGCCGTCGCTGGCGACCATCATGGCCGGGTGGCTGATCGTGCGGCGCACCATCTCGTCGACCTGCTCCTGGGTGTCGCCGCGCCGGTAGATCATCAGGCCCTCGGGGTATTCGGCGTCGAAGACTTCCAGCACGAACTCTTCCAGCGACATGCCCTCGTCCTCGGCGGCCGAGACCATGTCCTGGCCGATCCAGCGGCCGGTGCGGGTATTGGCGAAAATCGCGCGGCTGCCCTTTTCGAAGTCTGACCGTAGCCGCGCGGCGACGGCGCTGCTGATCGCCTCGCGTCCCTGCTCGGTTTGGAGACGCGCGCGGACGCCGTTGGGCCCGCCGGCCTGGAGCGGGATCGGCATCATGTTGAGCAGGTGGGTGCAGCCGGCGGGGTACATGTAGGACTCGAAGGTGAGGTCGCAGCGTTGGGCGGCCTCGTCGAGCAGCTCGGCGGTGACCTCGCGGACGTACTCGTGGGAGATGTGGACGGGGATGCCGGCCTTCTCGCCGATCTCCATCGTCTCGCGCCAGGCGGCTTCCAGGCCGATCAGGTTGTAGCGGATGTGGGCGGTATAGATGCCGTCGTACTCCCGGGCGACCTTGCTCAGCTCGATCAGCTCGCGGGTGTCGCTGAAGGCGCTGGGCTGGTAGTCGAGTCCGAGGCAGAGGCAGGTCGCGCCGGCCTCCATCCACTGGCGGGTAATGGCGCGCATCGTCTCCAGCTCGTCGTCGGTGGCCGGGCGGGCGTCCCAGCCCATGGCGGCGAAGCGCACCGCGGTGTGCGGCACCTGCGGCATGACATTGGCCGGGGTGTTGCCCTCGAAGATGGCGAGGAAGTCGTCCGGCGTGGGCCAGTCCGGCTCGATCTCCAGGGGGCCGTAGATGGCGACGGTCGCCTCCCAGAGCTCGCGGGATTGCTCCGGCGTCAGCGGCGCCCAACCGAAGCCATCGGGCGTCAGGAGCTGGGTGGTGACGCCCTGGAGGAGGCTGGCGTAGCGGTGCGGCCCGCCCAGCAGCTCGATCTCGGAGTGGATGTGCACGTCGATGAAGCCCGGCGCGACGACCTTCCCGGCGGCGTCGATTTCCAGGGCGGCGCTGGACCCGCCGAGATCCCCGACGGCCGCGACGCGGTCCCCGTTGATGCCGACGTCGGACCGCACGCGTCGCGCGTCGCGGCCCCCGTCGATGACGTCTCCATTGCGAATCAGGACATCGAATTCCACGCTGGTGCCTTCCCAGATTTCCGCATCAGGTGGCGCAGTATAGCCCGGATCGAGCAACGAATTGTTGACGAGCGGCACGTGTGTGGAAAACCCGTTGTGGCGGCGCTGGTTGCTCTGGACCTCACTCAAAGCTCAGGACGGTGCAGAGGCCGGGGTAGCCGATTTCGGCGTTGGGGAAGAGGGCTCTGGCGGTGCCCTGGTGGGCGAGAGGGTCGTCAACCTTGGGGCTGAAGTGGGTCAGCCAGAGGCGGCGGGAGCCGGAGTCGCGGGCCAGGTCGGCGGCCTGGCGCAGGGTCATGTGACCCCGCTCGCGGGCGCGCTGCTCGTCCTCGTCGAGGACGAAGGTGGACTCGCAGATCAGCAGGTCGCTCTCGCGCACCCGGCCGGCCAGCTCCGGGAAGGCAGCGGTATCAGTTACCAGCGACACGCGCAGGCCCCGGCGCGGCGGACCGGTGACGTCTTCTGGGCGGAAGCCGCCGATGGCGAAGCCGTCCTGCAGCGGGCGCCAGTACTCAATGGGCACGCCCAGGGCCCGGGCGCGGTCCGGCAGGAACTCCGGCGCGCGTGGTAGGTCGATGACATATCCCAGGCAGGTGCGGCGGTGCTCGAGCTCGATGGCCGTCACGGTGGCGTTGCCGACCAGCGGGACGCAGTCGCCGTCGGCCAGTGTCTGGAGGCGCAGCTCGAACGGCAGGCGGCCGACGACGGTCAACAGCCCCTCGATGACCGGCTGCAGCCCTTCCGGGCCGATGATGCGCACCGGCTCAGTGCGGGTAGCGTGGGCGATTTGGAAAAGGACGCCTGGCAGGCCGGCGATGTGGTCGGCGTGGGCGTGGCTGATCAGGATCGTGCCCAGGGCGCGATAGGAGAAGTTGGAGACGCGCCAGTTCACCTGGGTGCCCTCGCCGCAGTCGAAGAGGATGGCGTCGCCCTCGATGCGGATCGCCGTCGCCGAGAGCGGGCGGTCCGGCAGCGGCATCATCGCTCCGTTTCCGAGCAGGCAGACCTCGATCACCGTTTTCCCCTCCACGCTGGCCGCCGCTGCTCGAACTGTGCTAGATCATTCCGGATGCCAGTTGACGCACGAGCAGATCGGAACATAGCCATGATGACGGCGCGACCGACGACCTACGCCCAGCAGGGCATGATCTCGACGCCACACTATCTTGCCAGCCAGGTGGGCTTGCGTGTCTTGCAGGAGGGCGGCAACGCCGTCGACGCGGCCATCGCGGCCAACGCGACGCTCAACGTCGTCCTGCCCAACCAGTGCCACGTCGGGGGTGACCTCTTTGCGTTGGTCTGGAACCCGCAGGCGGAGCGCCTGCACGGCCTGAACGCCTCCGGGCCGGCGCCGGCGGGCGCCTCGGTCGAGCAGATTCGCGCCCAGGGGCACACGACGATGCCGGAGCGCGGGGCGCTGCCGGTCACAGTGCCGGGCACGGTCGGCGGCTGGTCGGCGCTGCTGGAGCGGTTCGGGACGAAGAGCTTCGACGAGCTGTTGCGGCCGGCGATCGGCTACGCGCGGGACGGCTTCCCGATGTCGGACAAGCTGACGCGCTCGATCGAGATGCTCTCGCCGCTGCTCGACCGCTTCGAGGAGGCCGGCAAGGCATTTCGGCCCAACGGGCTGCCGCGTGCCGGCGATATCCTGCGCCAGCCCCGGCTGGCCGAGACGTTTGAGCGGATCGGGCGCGAGGGGCGCGACGGCTTCTACCTGGGGCCGGTCGCGGCTGACATCGTGCGGACGCTGCAGGCTGGCGGCTCAGCGATGAGCGAGGACGATTTCGCCAGCTTCCAG
>DATGQR010000537.1:0-4101 GCA_035304105.1 Thermomicrobiales bacterium
CAGCGCGATCTTGGCCACGTCGGAGGGCTGGAAGGAGATCGGCCCGAAGATGATCCAGCGCGTCGAGCCGTTGATGTCGGTCCCAATGAAGGGCACGACCAGCAGCAGGAGGATCGAGAAGGCGTAGATCGGCACGGCCAGCGACTTCAGGAAGCGATAGTTGATCGACGCCATGAAGAACATCGCGCCCAGCCCGACGATCCCGTAGATCGCCTGCCGGGTGACCGATGAGCCGACGGTAATCGGCTCGGCGCCGCCAGCGCTCCAGATCGCCACCAGGCCGAACAGCGTCAGGACGCCGGCCAGGATGACCATGTAGGGGTCGGACTCGGCCGCCTGTCGCGCCCGCGCCCGCGCGCCCATCACCTGCGCGATCGATGCCATGCTACTTTGCGCCCCCACTCGCCAACATCACGGGCCCGCCTCGTCCGAGCCGAACCGACCGGCAGATTATATCGATGTGGCTTCCCCTCCATCGGACTCTCCGTACGATGCGGGAGCCGGATCAATTTCAATGCCCTCGAATATTTCGATCAACGGCAGCAGCACGTCGATGCCCGGGATCGTAACCGCCCCATCGAAGCGCGCGTCAACATGCCGCTCCTCGTCCGGCCGGTTCCACCAGTAGAAATCCACGCGCTTCTCATCCTGGTACACGACGAGTAGGAAAGCAACGTGGGCATCCGCAGGTACAGCCGGTCCTTCTCGCGGGGATCGACCATGCTCGTCGTCGGAGATAGGCTCTCCGCGATAACCGTCGGCCTGTACAGGATGCACGGGCCGTGGTCATCGCAGATGACTCCCGACTGCAGGACCGGACGGTGGATCGACGGCCCGAGTATACGGTCCCGACCACGGGCCGGTCAGGCCAGTGGCAGGGCGCTGTGCGATACGGTGCGGGCCGCTTAGAACACCTGGTTCCAGGGTTTGATGGTGAACGACTTGAAGACGCCGGCCTTGTGAAACGGGTCGTTCTCAATTAGCTGGACAGCCTCCTCTTCGCTGTCGGCCTCGTAGATGATCAAGGCGCCGGAGTCATCGGTGAACGGGCCGGAGGCCGCCAGCTTGCCGTCCTCTTTCAGCTTGCCGAGGTACTCGCGATGCGCCGGGCGCACCTCGGCGATGGCGTCGCGGTTGCCGTACTCGAAGATCGTCGCGTACTTCATCGTCACACCTCCTGGCTCGATTCCTCGCCGCGCAGTATAGCCAGCTTCCGTACTATCATCGCTCTCCGGAATGGGCCGACGGCGACCGTAGAGGGGACGGCGAGATGAGCGGGAACGCGGCGGACATCGCGATCATCGGCGGGGGCATCATCGGCTGCGCGCTAGCCTACGACCTGGCCAGGGGCGGCGCGCGGGTGACACTCTTCGACCGCCGCGACCTGGCGCGCGAGGCGAGCTGGGCCTCGGCTGGCATCATCTCAGCGCCGCTGCCCGGGGCCGGCGACATTCTGCCGATCGCGCTGCGCTCCTACTTCCGTTACCCGGAGCTGATCGCCGAGATCGAGGAGCGCGCCGGCTTCCGCACCGGCTGGCACGTGACCGGCAAGACGATCCTCGCCACCGAGGCGGAGGCGGCGAGCGCCCGGGAGCTAGTCGACTGGAGCCGCGAGCAGGGGATCGAAGCCGATTGGCTCGACCGCGACGCCCTGCGGAAACACGAGCCTGCCGTCGCCGAGCGCTTCGTCGGCGGCCTTTACCAGCCGCAGATCGCAAGCGTGATGCTCGATCGCGTGGCGCGCGCCCTTGCGCTCGCCGCCGAGCAACTCGGCGCGACGATCCGACCGCACGAGGCGGTGATGGATATCGACATCCACGACGGCCGCGCCGTGGCTCTGCGCACGCTGCACGAGCGCGTCCCGACCGGCCAGGTGATCGTTGCGGCCGGCGCCTGGAGCCGCATGTTCGGCGACGCGCTCGACCTGCAGATCCCGACCGTGCCGGTGCGCGGGCAGATGATGGCCGTCGCCGGGGTTAGCCCGGGCATCAACACGCTGCTGGCCTACGACGGTGTTTATGTCGTGCCGCGCGCCGACGGCACGGTGGCGGTCGGCGCGACCGAGGAGCCAGAGTCCGGCTTCAACGTCGCCGTCACCCCGGCGGGCATCAGTTGGCTGACCGAGAAAGCGGCGGCGATCGCCCCGCCGGTCGCGCGCGGCAAACTGGTCTCGACCTGGGCCGGGCTGCGCCCGGGCACGACCCACGGCCGCCCGATCATTGGTCCGGTCCCGCACCTCGACAACGTCTGGATCGTCACCGGCCACTTCCGCTCGGGCGCGCTGCTGGCCGCCGGCACCTCGGAGATCGTCGCCGAGAGCCTGCTTGGTGGGGCGCTCGACGAGCGCCTGAAGCCGTTCCTGCCAGGGTCCGCGTAGGTGGTGGTGGATGCTGCTATCGTCTCCGGTCGATTGTCGCTACACCACACTACACATCATCGGACCGCCCGCAAGAACTGCAGTTGCCGGTAATCGTAGGGGTGGAACCTGGCTCCACTGTAGACGGCAATGGCGTCGCGGCCGTGCTCGGCCTGGATGCGCTTCCAGCGCGAGACGATGTAGTCGTGCGCCTCTTCCCAGGTCGCGCGCTCCAGCGCGCCGCCCTTGCCGCCACGCCGGATCAGCGGGTAGCGCAGCCGGTCGGGGTAGCCGGCCTGCTGGTAGGCCACGATGTCCTTCGGGCAGAGCTCGCCGCGATTGTGGGCATAGTCGCGCGGCTCGACGCCGACGACCTGACCGTCCTCGACGCGCAGATACATCCCGCATTGGCAGCCGCAGAAGCAGCAGTGGGTCAGCGCCAGCGCGCCCGGCACCTGGGCCGCCTCGGACCCGCCGCTCATCGGGCGGCCGTCCAACTGGAAGTCGTAGTTGAAATCTCGCTCAGGGGCGAAGACGTCCCGATTGACAGACACTGCTTGCTCCTAGCGCAGCGTGCCTCTTGTTATTAGAGGAATCGGTTTCCCAGCACCGCGTAGTACGCCCGCCCGCGCAGGACCCGCTTGCAGGTCGGGCAGTAGACCTGGAGGGCGCTGTCGCCTTCGTCGAGGGTGTAGTCCTGCCCGAGGTCGGCCAGGACACCTTTCAGGTCGGTGATGAACTGCGGAGAGGGCAGGGCTTCGCCGCAGCGGCGGCACACGCCGGTGCCAACCGGGGAGTCGTCGCGCGCCCCGACCCGGCCCCCGTAGTGCAGGATGACCTGGCGATTGGGCTGGAGAATGGGCCTGAGCCAGCGCCGCTTCTGGATAAGCTGGAGCGAGCGAGGTTGTCTCCACCTGACTCCGGCATCGAGTCCGGAGCCAGGTGGAGACGCTTGCCGTGGCTACACTGCCCGCGCGCGATCTTTAGCGCGGGCCGGCGGCGCGGACTTCGTCGCTGACGTGCTCGGTGTACTGCTGGAAGTTCTCCTTGAAAAGCTGCGCCAGATGCGCCGCCTGGCGGTCATAGGCGTCCTTGTCGTCCCAGGTGCTGCGCGGGTCGAGCACCTCGGAGGGCACGTCGGGGACGCTGACCGGCACTTGCAGGCCGAAGACTGGATCCTCGCGGAACTCGCCCTGCCCCAGCGTGCCGTCGAGCGCGGCGTTGACCATGGCGCGGGTGTAGGCGATCTTGATCCGCGAACCGGTCCCGTATGGGCCGCCGGTCCAGCCGGTGTTGACCAGCCAGACGCTGGGCTGATGGCGCTCGATCTTCTGGCGCAGCAGGTCACCGTAGCGCGTCGGCGGCAGGGTCATGAAGGGCGCGCCGAAGCAGGTCGAGAACGTCGCCTCCGGCTCGGTCAGGCCGCGCTCGGTGCCGGCCACCTTGGCGGTGTAGCCGAGCAGGAAGTAGTAGGACGCCTGGGCGGGCGTCAGGCGCGAGATCGGCGGCAATACGCCGAAGGCGTCGGCTGTCAGGAACATGATCGTGCGCGGGTGCCCGGCGCGGCCGGTCTCGGAGGCGTTGGGGATCATCCAGATTGGGTAAGCAGCGCGCGTGTTCTCGGTCAGCGAGGCGTCGTTGTAGTCGACCTCGCGGGTGTCCTCGTCGAGCACGACGTTTTCGAGCACGGTGCCGAAGGTGCGCGTCGTCTGATAGATCTCCGGCTCGGCCTCGGCCGAGAGGTT
>DATGQR010000538.1:0-11156 GCA_035304105.1 Thermomicrobiales bacterium
CGCGCGCGACTTCATCAGCCGCTGCAAGGATGAGCTGGTCACGCCAGAGGACGTCGCCGACTACATCGACACGATCCCCGGCGAGGACGAGGTGCATGCCGCCGAGATGCGCGACCGCTGGCGGCTCTATGCCGCATACCAGGAGCGCTGCCGGGAGCTGGGCGGCATCGACTACGGCGACCAGATCGCCCTGGCCGTGCAAGCCCTGCGCATGGACGCCGGGCTGGCCGCCGACTACGCCGCCCGCTACCGCGTCTTCGTCGTCGACGAGTACCAGGACACCAACTACGCCCAGTCGGTGCTGGTCGAGCAGCTCGCCAGGCCGGACTACGCGCTGCGCATCGTCGGCGACCCCAACCAGTCGATCTATCGCTTCCGCGGCGCGGCGGTCGACAATATCCAGCGCTTCTCCGAGGAGATCCCGGGCGTAGCCGACATCGGCCTGACGATCAACTTCCGCTCGCACCAGCGCATCCTGGACCTGGCCAACGAACTGGTCGGCGACCCTGACGGGGAGGACTCGATCCGGCTGCGGGCCTTCGGCGAGCGGGACGGGCCGCGGCCGGTGATCGCCGAGGCCAGGGATTTCTCGGACGAGACCGCCTGGATCGCCCAGACGCTGAAGGCGCACGTCGATCAGACGCCGGCCGGCGAAGAGCCGCCCAGCCTGAGCGTGCTGGTGCGCAAGCGCAAGTTGCTGCCGGGGATCGCCCGGGCGCTGGACGAAGCCGGCCTGCCCTACCAGGTCTACGGCGACCGCACGATCTTCGACTCCGAGGCCGTCCAGGACGTCATCGCCACGCTGGAGATCCTGGCAACCCCGCGCAACCAGCTCGCCCTGGTGCGCGTCCTGAGTTGCCCGCGCTACGGCCTGAATCACCGCGCCATCCACCAGCTCAAACCGCTGCTCCATGAGCGCCGGCTGCTGGCCAGCCTCGGGACGCTGGTCGACGCTCCGCCAGCGGATCTGGACGCCGCTATCGTGGCCGTGCTGAAGCGGCTGCGCGACGATCTCCGGCAGATCCTCCACACCACCAGTGGCCTGCCGCTCGAAGCCCTGGTGCGCGAGATCCGCAACCTGCACGCGGGGAACCTGGGCAGCTTCGACATCGAGGCGCTGCATCAGCTGGAGCAGATCGCGGGCCGCTTCGCGGAGAACATCATCGACCGCTCGGCCGATGCCTTCGTCGATTACCTGCGAGCGATCGAGGAACTGAGCGCTGAGGAAGCGGAAGTCAACAGCGATGTCGAGGAGGGCGCGGTCGCCCTGCTGACCGTCCACGGCGCGAAGGGGCTGGAGTTCGACGTCGTCATCATCGCTGGCGCGAACGCGCGCGACTTCGGCGGGCAGAAAGCCAGCCTGCCGGTCGTCCCACCGCCGCTGCTGCACAACGCGCATGTCTACCCGGAGCGGTCGGCGTTTGCCGACCGCGAGGAGTACGAGGCGGCCGTCAAGCAGATCGAGAGCAAACTGGACGCCGACGAGGAGCGGCGCCTCTTCTATGTGGCGCTCACCCGCGCCCGGGAGCACCTCTATTTCTCCTGGGCGAAGCGCCACCCCAGCCGGGTAAAGGAGACTGCGATCTACCCGCTGCTTGCCGAGGTCAAGCACCTGGCCGCCAGGGTCGAGCTGCCGCCGCATGAAGCTGCCAGCCAGGCCACGCCGATCCTCGACTTCTTCCGGGAGACGGGCGCCGCCCTGGACCCGCGCGACGACTTCGCGGGCTTCGCCGAGGCCTGGCGCGAATACTGGCAAGGACGACCGGGCGGCCAGGCGGCCCTGGCTGCCCTGGAGGAAGGGCTGGCGCGCTTCGAGGCCGGCCGGAACGAGCGCGACCAGGTGGCCGCCCGGCTGCGCGACGCGCGCCGCGCCCGGCAATACCAGCCGCTGCCGCCGGCGCTGTACTCCTACAGCCTGATCGACACCTACGAGCGCTGCCCACGGCTCTACCTGCACCGCTACGTCATCGGCATCCCGGCCCCGCCGGTCGAGTCAGCCTTCACCGAGCTGGGCCGGCGCTTCCATGAGGCGCTGCACCAGGCGCACATCTCGAAGGACAGCGACCCCCGCGCGGCCTTCCTGCGCTTTTTCGGGGATGTGCCAGACGTCGGAGCGCCGGAGTTCGGGGAGCGGCAGAGCGCGGCGTCGCTCGTGCGGCAGGGCTACCTGGAGAGCGGCGACGTCGACGCCGAGGTGCTGGCGGCCGAGCCAGAATTCTTCCTGAAGCTGGGCAGCGGCCCGGACGCGCCGCTGCTCTACGGGTTGATCGACCGCATCCAGCGGCGCTCGACCGGCGAGGTCGAGATCGTCGACTACAAGACCCACCGGCACTGCAAGAGCCGCGAAGAAGTGGCGGCCGACCTGCAGTTGCCGATCTATGTCATGGCTGCCCGCGAGGCGCTGGGCTACAGCCCGGCCTACGCGACGATGGCCTTCGTGCGCCACGGCACCTGGCACCGCTTCAGGGTCGACGAGTTCGACCTGGCCGGCGCGCGCGAGCGTATCGAGCGCGCCATCGCCGGCATCACTGCCCGCCACTTCGCCTGCACCTGCGGCGGCAAGCACTGCCGCAGCTAACCCGGTCCACTTGTGAGGCCGGGCTATGCGGAGCTAGCCGGAGATCAGGCTAGCTCGTGACGTCGGCTCGCTTGGGAATCCTCGTGACCACGCGATCGACAGCGGCGCGCAGCGCATCGAGGTGGGCCGGGGTCAGCGTGCTCGGGAGTTCACCAGCACAAGTGAGCAGGGTGATAGCGACATCGAGCTGGGCGTCAAGAGGTAAGTTTCGGAAGCCCGGCTGGAGGCTTTCCGAGAGATGACGCTCGGCTGCGTCGATAAGTTGCTGCTCGAAGTCACTGATCATCATCCACCTCATCGTACGGTCCGGCATCACGTACGTACGTGCTGTCGATAGGCCATAGGTCGCTCAGCCCACAATAGCGCAATTGAGGCGAGATTTCTATGGCCGCAGCAGATGCCGTCACGGTTTGGCCGAACGGGTAGGTGTCTCTCATCGTGGCTCATTATGCCAGACTAGCTACTAATCTTCGAATATTGCACCATCAAGCGTAACGGCAATAGATCGAGGCATCCTTGACAGACACGGAAGCGGCACGTGCCGTCGTGCCGCTTCGCTTTTCCGTCCACCACGGCCACACTCAACCCCATTTCCACCGGGGCGTAACCCGGAGCCTGCCGGCTAGCACCTAGACTCGGGCGCGAACGGTTCGCACGCGTACAGAAGTTGAAGGTTCGATGACGACCTCGCTCGCCGTCGGGCAGGCAGGCCCGCGCCCGGAAGAAGCAGGCATGGTTGGGGTCCCGGGTCTCGCCCGCCAGCGGATCTGGATCATCAGCGACGACCTGTCCGGCCCCCCCGACGAGGGTGTCAAGAAGTTCACCCACGCGATCGCCGTCGGTCTCGGCGCGCAGCATGACGTGGCGCTGATCTCGACGCACGGCGAGGACGCGGCCGGGCTGGCTCAAGCGATCCCGGCCGGGCGGCACTTCCTGAGCCGCCAGTTGCGCGCCGCGCTGCGGGACGGCCACCCGGAGTACGTCATCTACGCCACGCGCCGCTCGGCCACCTTCTTCTCCTTCCTGCGCGCCCGCTTGCTCAAGCTCTATTGCCCCGGCGCGCGGGTTGTCCTGCTCGGCCTCCAGACGCGTCGCCACCCGGGCTGGCAGCAGCAGATCATCCGCCGCATTCGGCCCGACCTGGTGATCGCCCAGTCGGACGACAACTGCGCCTATCTGGCCGGCCTCGGCTGCCGGGTGGCGCTGACGCCGGGCGGGGTCGACACCGAAACCTTCCAGCCGGTCGACACCGGCCGCCGCGCCGCCCTACGCGAGCAGTATGGCCTGGCGCAGGACCGGCCGGTCATCCTGCACGTCGGTCACCTCCAGGAGGGGCGCGGGGTGCGGGCGCTGATCCCGCTGGCGGCATCCGGCGAGTGCCAGGTCGTGCTGGTCGCCAGCTCGAGCACCGCCCAGGAGGAGCAGCTGGCCGCCGAGCTGCGCGCCGCGGGCGTCCGCATCGTGAGCGAGTACCTGCCACGCATTGAGGAGCTGTATCAGCTCGCCGACTGCTATGTCTTCCCGGTCACCGCCACCGACAACGCCATCGAGGCGCCGCTGTCAGTGCTGGAGGCGCTGGCCTGCGACCTGCCGGTCGTGATGCGGCGCTTTGGGGGGCTGCCGCGGCTGTTCGGACGCGTCCGCCATCCCGGCCTGCGCTTCGTCGACTCCGACGCCGAGCTGGCCGCCCGGGCGATCGAGCTGGCCCGCGCCGGCACACGCGGCACGCGCGCCTTCGCCATGCCCTTCTCCTGGAGCCACACCAGCAGAGCTTTGCTCGCCGAATTGCTCGACCTATCGAACGACACAACCTGAGGAGGTTCCCATGGGTATCCATGCGCATAGCCGCCCGGCGCTCGTCACCGGGGGCTGCGGCTTCGTCGGTCGTCACGTCGTCACCCGGCTCGTCCGCGAAGGGCGCGACATCTGGATCATCGACGACCTCTCGACCGGCCGCCACCCGGCCGCCTGGTTGCCGGACCTGGGCCTGACCGCGCTCGACGCCGAGGGACAGCGCTTCACCCACCCCAACGGCGCCAGCGTCACCTGGCAACGGGGCGACCTGCGTCAGGTGCTGCGGGCCGCGCTGCGCGGCGAACTGATGCTGCCCGAGTTCGGCGATGTCTTCCACCTGGCCGCGGTCGTCGGCGGGCGCATGAAGATCGACGGCGATCCGCTCGCCGTGGCGACCGACCTGGCGATCGACGCGGAGATGTTCAACTGGGCGATTAGCGCGCGGCCCGAGCGTATCCTCTACGCCAGTTCCAGCGCCGCCTATCCAGTGGACCTGCAGACCGCCGACGAGCACGTCGCCCTTCACGAGGACATGATCGACTTCGCCGGTGGCCGGCTGGGCGCGCCAGACATGACCTACGGCTGGGCCAAGCTGACCGGCGAGTACCTGGCCAGGATCGCCGCCAGCAAATACGGCCTCCAGGTCGCCTGCGTGCGGCCCTTCTCCGGCTACGGCGAGGACCAGGATGAGAGCTACCCGATCCCGGCCATCGCCGCCCGGGCCGCCCGGCGCGAGGACCCGCTGACCATCTGGGGCAGCGGCAAGCAGGGGCGCGACTTCGTGCACATCGAGGACTGCATCACGGTGATGATCCGCGCGCTCGACCTGATCCACGACGGCAGCGCGATCAACATCGGCTCGGGGCGCCTGACCACCTTCATCGAGGTGGCGCGCATCTTCGCCGGGCTGGCCGGCTACCAGCCGGTCATCCTCCCGCTAGAAGACAAGCCGGTCGGCGTCCAGGCGCGCTACGCCGACACCACCCTGCTTCAGAGCCGCCTGCACTGGGCGCCGAAGATCCCGTTAGAGACCGGCTTCGCGCGCGTCCTCAAGGCGGCCGAGCAGCGCGTCCGCCAGCCGCTGGTGGCCTGACGATGGCAGTCGCCCAATCTGTACCGCCTGCCGGGCTCGCGCCCGCGAACGCCAGGCTCAGCCCGAGCGCGCGCCTGCTGGTGGCGCTGCTCGCCGGCGATCCGCCTTCAGAGCGTCCCACTGGCGTGAGTCCGGGCGAGTTCGCCGTCTGGTGCAAGCGCAATAAGCTGCCGCTGCTCGGGCTGGCGAACGCGCTGCCCGGCTGGCTGGCGGACGACCCCGATTTCGCCGCGGCGCTCGAAGCCGAGCGCGAGTGGTATGCAACCCAGCACGAGGAGTACCTGATCGTCGAGGAGGCCTGGCGCGCCCGGGGTATCTCCTGCCTGATGATCAAGTCCGCCGGCAACCCGCCATCGTTCCCGCACACCAGCGACAACATCGACATCCTGGTGCGACCTGAGCAGGGCCGTGCGGCGCGCGACACGCTGCGCTCGCTTGGTTATGTCGAGATTCGCAACGTCGAGGAGCCCGGCAAGTTCCTCTTTCGGCGCTTCCGCGACGGCCGCTGCGTCTCGGCGATCCACGTCCACGAGCGCATCGCCTGGTTCGTCGAATTCCTCGACGATGCCGCCGTCTGGCGGCGCAGCCGCCCGGCCGGGGACGATCCGCGGGTGCTGATTCCCTCGCCCGAGGACGCCGTGCTGATCAATCTGGCGCATGCCTGCTACGAGAACAAGGAACTGCGCCTCCTCGAGGTGCTGCGCGTCCGGCACGCCGTCGCCAGCGCGGGAGCAGATTTCCGGTGGGATTACCTGGCGAGCGTCGCCGCCGCACGCGGCTGGCTCGACGGCCTGGCCTTCCTGCTGCTGGTCCAGGCAGCCGCCGAGCGCGCCCTGTTCGGCGCGTCGGTCATCCCCGGAGATGAGCTGGCCCGCTGTCGGGCGCTCGTCCAGGGCGACGCCTCGATCTCCCGGCGCCGCAGGGAAATCGCGGCGCGCGGCATCACCGACCTGCCGTTGGACCTCTCCTACGCATTTTGCAAGCGGCTTTATTACCGCAAGATCCTGCGCGACCCTGCCCGGGAGCGGACCGAGCGCGCGCGAGACGTCGCGGCGACCCTGATCTGGGGCATCCGCCTGAAGTCGGGCCTGCGGCCGCAGCCGGGCATGATCGTCTCGCTGAGCGGCCCGGACGGCTCCGGGAAGACGACGCAGGCCGAGACGCTGGTCGCGGCTCTGCGGCAGTGCGAGATCCGCGCCGACTACCTCTGGAGCCGCGGCGGCTCGACCGGGCTCCTCGGACTCGCCAGCCGCCTGCGCCAGCGCCTCACCGGTTCGGACCGGAGCGCGGGCAGCGCCGACGCGATCACTCGCCGGCGCGCGCGGCTGCGCCACCCGGCGGCGCGCTTCGCCTGGGCCTGGCTGGTCGCCATCGACCAGCTCGGCACCTACTGGCTGAAGGCCGCGCTCCCGGCCAAGCGGGGGCGGGTCATCGTCGCCGACCGCTACCTCTATGATGCGGCGGTCGAGATGAACGCATCGCTGCACGGCGAGGCGCGCTGGAGCCGGCTGGCGGCGCGCGCCCTGCTGGCCCTCGGCCCGCGACCGGCGCGCGGCTACCTGCTCGACCTCTCCGAGGAGACGGCGCGGGCGCGCAAGCCGGACGAAGCATGGCACGCGAACTGGAGCGTCGAGCGCGAAGCCTATCGCCGGCTCGCCGAGCGCCACGGCCTGCGGCGCGTCTCGGTCGAGGGGCCGCCCGGCGAAGCGAGCGACCTCATCATCCGCGACGTCGTCATGCACTTCATGGCGCACTACGAGACGCGCCTGAACGGGCTGCTCTACTCCAACCCCAGCCAGAAGAACGTGCCGGACCCGATCTGGGTCGGAGGAGATGCTTGATGCGGGTGCTGGTCGTCACGAATATGTACCCCTCGCCGGAATGGCCCTCGTTCGGCACCTTCGTCCACGACCAGGTCGAGGCACTGCGCGCACTGGGCGTCGAGGTGGACGTGCTCTCCTTCGACAAACGCGGCAGCAAGCTGCGCTACCTGTGGGCTTTCCCACGCTACTGGTCGGCGCTGCTGCGGGGGCGCTACGACCTCGTCCACGCCCACTATGTGCTGGCCGGGGTCGTGGCGCGGGCCCAGTGGGGCCACAAGGTCGTGCTGACCCACCATGGTCCGGAGGTGCTGGGTCAGCCGCCCTGGCAGGCGCCGCTCTGCAAGCTTGTGACCCCGCTCTTCGACGCCGTCATCCACGTCAGCGAGGAGGTGCGCCGGACGCTGCGCGATGAGGACGGCTACGTCATCCCCTGCGGCGTCGATCTGGAAACCTTCACGCCGGTTCCCCGCGACGAGGCCCGCCGCCAGCTCGGGCTCCCGCAGGATGCGCGGCTGGTGCTGTTCGCTGGCGACCACTGGCGGCCGGAGAAGCGCTTTGACCTAGTCGAGGCCGCCATGGGGCTGGTGCGCCGCGAGCTGCCGGACGCCGAGCTGATCCTGCTCACCAAACAGCCCCACGATGTCGTGCCGCTCTACATGAGCGCCTGCGACGCCCTGGTGCTGACCTCCGACCTGGAAGGCTCGCCGATGGTCGTCAAGGAGGCGATGGCCTGCAATCTGCCGGTCGTCTCCGTGCGCGTCGGCGACGTGCCCGAGGTCATCGGGACGACGCCGGGCTGCGCGCTGGCCGAGCGCGACCCGGCCGACATCGCCGCCAAGCTGATTGCGACGCTGCGCGAGCCGCGCCGCACCGACGGCCGCGGGCGCATCGAGCACCTGCGGCACGACCGCATAGCCCGGCGCATCCTCGAGGTCTACCGGCATACCGTCACCGTCGTCGAGAAGGAGGGCGCGCGTGTTCCGACAGCAGAGCGCTGACCGGCGGCCGGCCGTCTGCATCGTCCGGCACAACTACTACCCCGACAGCCACGTGCGGCGCGACGCCGAGGCGCTGGCCGCGGCCGGCTACGACGTCAGTGTGATCGCGCTGCGCAAGCCCGAGCAGCCGGCCCGCGAGACACTGAACGGCGTCGAGATCCACCGCCTGCCGGTCGAGCACCGCCGAGGTTCGGCCCTGCGCTACGCCTGGGAGTACCTGTCGTTCGCCTTCCTGGCCTTCCTGCGGCTGACCCGACTGCACCTCCAGCGGCGCTTCCGGGTGGTCGAGGTCGACAACATGCCGGACATTCTCGTCTTCAGCGCGCTCGTCCCGAAGCTAACCGGAACGCCGGTGATCCTCTACATCTTCGACAACATGCCCGAGCTGCTGGCCTACCTCTGGCAGACGAGCAAACGACACCCGGTCGTCAGGTTCCTGGCGCTGCTCGAACGCATCAGCGCCGCCTTCGCCGACCACGTCATCGTCACCCAGGAGCTGCCGCGCCGGCTGGCGGTCGAGCGCGGCGTGCCCGAGCGCAAGCTCAGCGTCGTCCTCAACTGCGCCGACGACGCCATCTTCAAGCCCCGCCCACGGCCGGCGATCGCCGCGTCCGAGCGACGCTTCGAGATCGTCACCCACGGCGTGATCCTGGAGCGCTACGGCATTCAAGTATTGATCGACGCCCTACCCAGAGTGCTCGCCGAGGCGCCGGAGACCCGGCTCCAGATCTTCGGGGCCGGCGAGTACCGGGCCGCGCTCGAGGAGCAGGTGACGCGGCTGGGCCTGGAGCAGAGCGTCTGCTTCCGCGGCTTCGCCCCGCTCGACGAACTGCTGGACGCCCTGGCGTCGGCTGATGCCGGGTACGTCGGTATGCTCAACGACCTGGTGTTGCCCAACAAGCTGATGGAGTACGTCGCCATGGGGGTGCCGGTCGTCATCTCGCGCTGGCCGACCTTCCTGCACTACTACCCCGAGGATTCGGCCACCTACTTCGAGCCGGGCTTCGCCGAGGACCTGGCCGAGTCGCTGCTGCGCTTGTACCGCGACCCGGCCGAGGCGCGGCGCAAGGCCGATCGCGCTCTGGCTCGCTACCAGCACTACCGCTGGGCGGTGCAGCGCGAGCGCTACCTGGAGGTCTACGCCAGGCTGACCGGCGACCACCTGCCCCAACCCGCGCCCGGGCTCTCGTCCGACCCGGCGGGATGAGCGGAGGGCGCATGCCGGATATCGCCTCGCTCGACCTGACACCTGCCGAACGGCTGCTGCTGGCCTGCTGCCAGGCCGCGCCCGATTTCGCCGCCGTGAGCCGGGCGCTCCAGCTTCCGGATCTCGATTGGGCCACCTTCTGGGATCTCGCCGGCCGGCAGGAAGTGCGGCCGCTCGTCGCCCGGACGCTGGCCCGCGCTCGGCTGCTCGACGAACTGCCGGCCCCGGCGCGCGCGGCGGCGGATGCCGCGCGGGTCGAGACGACCGCTCAGAACCTGGCTGCGCGCGCTGAGTTGAGGGCGATCGCCAGCGAGCTAGGGAATCTGGGAATTCCGGTCATGCCGCTCAAGGGCGTCGAGCTGGCCCAGCGGGTGTACGGCGGGTTGGACGCCCGGCGCTGTGGTGATATCGACATCCTGGTCCGCGAGCGAGACTGGGAGCCGGCCTGGCATGCCCTGCGAGCGCGCGGCTACTGGCCGCTCACAACGGTCAGCCCCGGCGTCCGCGAGCATCCGTTCCATGACGTTCCGCTGGTCCGGACAACGGAGAGCGGGGGCTTCGCCGTCGAGCTCCATCATCAACTCACTGACCAGCGCTTCACCCAGATCGATCACGACAATCTCTGGCGGCGAGCCCTGCCTGACCGTGGCGCCGGGATCGTCGAGATGCCACCGGAGGAGCTGCTCGTCTACCTCGCGCTGCACCTGCCGAAGCACGACACGGGGCTCCTGCGCCTGGTCGCCGACATCGATCACCTGATCGCCGGTGGGCGCCTGGAAATCTGCTGGGAGCGCGCCCTGGATCTGGCCCGGCGGTGGCGCACCCGGGGCCAGCTCTACTTCGCCTTGAGCGCTTCGGCCACCCTCCTGGAGACGCCCGTCCCGCCTCAGGTCTGGGCCGGGCTGCGCCCGCCGGCCTGGAAACGCCGGGCGATCGCCGCGCTGGCCGGACCGCGCGCCATGCTGCGCCCGCCCACTCGGGAAGGGTTGCGCGCTGACCGCTTCCGGATCGCCTATTGCCTGATGCTGGAGCCGGCGCCGCTGGCGCTGCGCGCATACCGCCACTACGTGCTCGCGCCACCGGGAACGCACGGGTTCATGGCGCGACGCTGTGGAGAACTGCGCGGCGCGGCGCGCACGTTGCTCGCGCTTGCCGGCGCGGGCAGCCGGGTGAGGTGAGGTAACCCTGAAAGACCTGGATACCGTATGCGGGAGATATGCGTATCGTCATTCACGCTTGTGCTGAGATCTATTGTCCAATCCTAGAGCATCTGCTACGGTAGAACTGTCTCGAGTAATTGCCGAACCAAGTCAGCACATCGGAGCATTCACCTTCGCGCGCCGACCCCAATTTGCTGCATTCCCCGGGCATCTTAACGCCAGTGAACGCGGCTGGCGCAACGCGCTGTGGTTTCCCGCGTTAAGTTATGTAGTAGTACGTGACTCCAAGCGGTCCAATTGATACAGGCACTCGCATGCGGCAAAGTGATACGTCCCCCAGGGGCGGCGCAGCCCCAATGTCGGAAGAATCCAGGAAGCATCCCGCCCCGGCGCCTATCCGCAAGCTCGCGGCCTTGAACCGGACCGCGAGCTTGCTGAGCGCGACAGAGCCGGTAAGCCTCCCGGAGCAGCCAGCGCCGCTCATCGGGCGTGATGAACTGCTG
>DATGQR010000539.1:0-4110 GCA_035304105.1 Thermomicrobiales bacterium
TGCCCCTGC
The DNA here is from genome assembly GCA_035304105.1 of Thermomicrobiales bacterium. GTDB lineage: Bacteria > Chloroflexota > Chloroflexia > Thermomicrobiales > CFX8 > JAUIIK01. The sequence continues at coordinate 10 of DATGQR010000539.1, forward strand.
TGGGACTCGTCATCGGCTTCTTCATCGGCGCGGCCGGCGCGCGAGCGATCCTGGGCGAGGGCTTCCTCGGCACGGCTACCGGGATCATCACCGGGCTGGTCGTCGGATTGCTCGGGCTGGCGCTGGCCTACGTGACCTGGTACGTCGGTATGTTGCTGGCGGCGGGTTCGAGCGGGGCTCTGCTGGGTTCGGGATTGTTGAGCCTTTTCGGCGTCGATTCGGGCTGGGCCCTGGCGATCGGTGGAACGGTCGGCGCGGTCGCCGGCGTCGTCATCGCCTGGCTGGTGGCCCTGCCGCTCTACGTCGTCATCATCAACACCGCGTTCGCCGGGGCATCAGGCGCGACAGCGGGGGCATTGCTCGTCTTCGACCAGATCGACCGCGTGGACCTGGCCTACGGCTCGGCCTGGGCGGTGATCGAGGCGTCGCCGTGGTGGCTCTTCGTGTGGATTGCGCTGGCTGCGCTGGGCCTGGCCGTCCAGTTGCAGTCCATCGCCGCAGCGCATCTGCCGGAGGAGCGTTGGGCCTACGGGCATTCGGCCTGAGGCACACGGCGGGAGAATGGGATTGGTTTACGGCCGTGCGTCGACCGTCGTGTCGCATGAAGGGCGTGATGAACCACTCCCCCTACAGCGCCTTACGGCTCGAACAAAGGAGCACTATGACGCCCTTCCACCGGTCTAAGATGCCGTGAGCGCGCCGCGGGAGCGGTGTGAACCGGAATCGAGAGGCTAGGGGGAGTGACGCACATGACCCGCAGATGGGAAGTGGCCGAGTGGCTGGATGAGCGCCAGGGACGCTTCATCCAGATGTCGGACGAGATCTGGGGCTACGCCGAGATCGCGCTGGCCGAGACGAAGTCCTGCGCGCTGCAGGCGGAGTTTCTGGAGCGCGAGGGTTTCACGATCACCCGGAACGTCGGCGATCTGCCGACGGCGTTCATGGCTGAGTGGGGCAGCGGCGCGCCGGTGATCGGCTTCCTGGGCGAGTATGACGCCCTGCCGACGCTCTCCCAGAAGGCGGAGCCTGAGCAGTCGCCGGTGAGCCCCGGCGCGCCCGGCCACGGCTGCGGCCATAACCTGCTGGGCACGGCCTCGCTGGCGGCTGCTAACGCCCTGAAGGCCTGGTTGGAATCGACCGGCCGGGAGGGCACGGTGCGCTACTACGGCTGCCCGGCCGAAGAGATCGGCGCGGGCAAGGTCTTCATGGCGCGCGCCGGGGCGTTCGACGATCTCGACGCCTGCTTCACCTGGCACCCGGGCGCGACCAATACCGCCTGGGCCAGCAGCAGCCTGGCGATCGACCACATCAAGTTCCGCTTCTTCGGCAAGACGGCTCACGCGGCAGCCTCCCCGGAGTTGGGGCGCTCCGCCCTCGATGCCGTGGAGCTCACCAACATCGGCGTCAACTACCTGCGCGAGCACGTCATCGAATCGGCCCGCATCCACTACGTCATCACCAACGGCGGCGGCCAACCCAACGTCGTGCCCGAGGAGGCCGAAGTCTGGTACTACGTGCGCGCTCCCGAGCGGGCCGACCTGGAGCCGATCACCGAGCGGGTGCGGACAATCGCCCGGGCGGCTGCGATGATGACCGAGACGCGCCTGGAGGAGCATGACTTCCATGGCCTGCACAACTACCTGCCGAACAGCGTGCTGACGAACCTGATGACCGACGTGATGCAGGAGATCGAGCCGCTGGAGTTCACCGACGAGGAGCAGGCCTTCGCGGCGAAAGTGCTGGAGGGCTACCCGGAGGCGACGCGCCAGGCGGCGGTGCGCTCGCTGAAGCTTCCCAAGGATGTGCCCGTGCAACCGCTCATGACCGGGGTCTACCTGCCGGACGACGCCGGCACGACCGGCTCCGGCTCGACCGACGTGGCCGAGGCCAGCTGGGTCGCGCCGACCGCCCAGATCCGGACGACCTGTTTCGCGGCCGGTACGCCGGGCCATAGCTGGGGCATCACGGCCTGCGGCGGGATGTCGATCGGCCACAAGGGCATGCTGCACGCCGCCAAGATCATGGCAGTTTCCGCCGCCGAGCTGATCGACCATCCCGAGTTGATCGAGCAGGCCAAAGCCGAGCACCGCGAAGCGACCGGCGGCAAGCCCTACAAGGCTCCACTGCCCGACGGCGCCATGCCGCCACAGTCACAGCTCGGTCGCACGGCATAGTTAGCGCGACGCACCCGTGGGCTGTATGGCCGGATGGTCACCCATGAGCGCGCACGCCAGTACCGCGAGCTAGCCACCGTAGTGAGCGCGAGACGCGCCCATATTCCCATTGGGCCGGAGCATCTCACGCCCTATAATCCGTACATCGAATTCGATGTACGGAAGGTATTTTCGTGTCACTATCCGGACGTGCGATCAGGAACGTGAAACTCTTCGCGTTTCTGGCGCTTGCGATCGCGGTTTCGGGCGTGCTTTTCGCCGTCTATACGGCGCGCACCGGCGCCCAAACCGACTCGGCGCAGACCTACTTCTGCGTGAACCGCTATACGGGCGCGCTCCGCCATGTCCCCGATCCCTCGCGCTGCTCGACTGGGGAGTACGTCCTCCCGATTGCCGCGCAGGGTATCCCGGGCCCGCAGGGGCCGCAAGGCCCGCAGGGGCCGCCAGGTCCGCAGGGGCCTAAGGGCGACAAAGGCGACCCAGGCGAGCAGGGGCCGCCCGGCGCCGATGGCGTCACTGGTAGCTCCGTTCAGACGGTTTCAGTGACAGTCCCCAGTGGGGAGAGCGAATACTTTCAGAGTATCGATTGCGCGGCTGGCTATCGCGTGATCGGCGGAGGCGTGACGGGCGATGACCTGGCCGGCGGCACACTCTCAATGATCGAAAGCGGCCCGGAGGACGACGATACCTGGAGGGTCGGCGTGCTGGCGGCAGGCGCCACAAATATCACCTTCCACGCAATCTGCATCCCGAACTAGCGGAGCCTTGCCGGGCCAGGCGCGGCAGGAGATTAGATGAGTGGGCGGTCGGCGTTGAGGAAGCTGACCGCCTACTCGCTTGCCGGGAGCAAGTGCGACCGAATCAGTACATGCGCTGCTTGTCGAGCACGTTCCACATGTCGTCGTAGCGGCGGTCGAGATAGCAGCGCAGGTTGTGGCAGAAGATGTCGGTGATGCGGCTGTTCTCGCCGTAGCCGGTGCTGGCCGAGTGCGGGCTGATCAGGACGTTCGGGAGATCCCAGAAGGGGCTGTCGGGCGGCAGCGGCTCGGTGCGGAAGACGTCCAGCGCCGCGAAGCCGATCTTGCCGGACTGCAGCGCGGCCAGTAGGGCATCCTCGTCGACGATCTGGCCGCGGGCGATGTTGATCAGGATCACGCCGTCGCGCATCGCCTCGATCGCCGCGGCATCGATCAGGTTCTCAGTCTCGGGGGTGTGGGGCACGCAGAGCACGACGGCGTCGGCCTGGCCCAGCATCTCATGCAGCTGCCCGGGCGCGTAGAGTTCATCGACGCCCAGCGCGGCGACGCGCTCGGGCGAATAGGTGCGCGCCGTCGCGAGCGTGCGCATCCCGAAGGCACGAGCGACCCGGGCGATGCGCCGGCCGATCTTGCCGGCGCCGACGATAGCGAGCGTCTTGCCCTCCAGTTCGTCGGTGCAGTAGCGCTCCCAGGTGCGCGCGGCCTGACCCTCCTGGATCAATTCCAGATTCTTGACCTGGTTGAGCAGCACCATGAAGACGTACTCAGCTAGCGGGCCGGCATGCACCCCACTGGCGGTGGTGATGATCAGGTCGGAGTCCTGCAAGCCCATCCGAGCGATCATCTGACCGACGCCCGCGCTGGTAGTCTGGACCCATTTCAGGTTGGGCGCGGCCTCCCGCACCATCTGGCCCTGGAGCGAGCCGCCGGGGAAGTCGAACAGGATGTCGGCGCGCTTCAGGGCGGCCTCCCAGCGCGCCTGCTGCTCCGCGTTCCGGGTGAAATCCTCCACGCCATTATGGTCGGCGAAGTAGCGCGTCGGCGGCAGCAGGTCCGGCTCATAGATGACCTCCACCCGCTCCGGATCGACCGCCCGCAGCCGCTCGACGTACTCCGGCTCTAACGGTGAGGTGATGAAGATCGTGTGTTCCGCTGACATAGTGTCGTCG
>DATGQR010000540.1:0-3268 GCA_035304105.1 Thermomicrobiales bacterium
GGAGCTCTTCTGCTTGAGCGGCCAGGCCGGACCGCCGGGACCTCCTGGAGAGCCGGGACCACCCGGGGAACAGGGCCCGCCCGGCGAGCCTGGCCCGCCCGGCGAGCAAGGGCAACAAGGGCCGCCCGGGGACCAGGGGCCGCCGGGGCCGCGCGGCCCAGAGGGACCACCTGGTCGAGGACTGGACGATACGCTCACCCGCATCTGCGGGATCAACTGGAACCACCATGCCGTCCGGCTCGACGGGGGCGAAGCGCCCTTTACCACCCCCGACCAGCTTGCCCTACCCGACGGGCGCTTCGGCATCGTCGTTGCATTCAGCAGGCGCGACGTGGGCGAGGAAGACCTCGTGCGTAGCGAGGACATCAATGCCGCCACCGTCAGGCTGCTGATACCGCATCGCGAATTCTCGACCATTGGCGATGTTCGGCTGCCGCTCGTCTGCAACTGCCCGCTCGTCGACATCGGGCGGGAATTCGGCATCAGTGTCCACCCCGCGCGGCTGGCCCTGGGCCGGCATCCCGAATCGGTCGACGAGACCAATCCCGCCTGCCAGATCCGCGAGATCAACGAGCTGCTCGAGCCGGGCACGGTCGGAGAGATGGTCAATGGGGCGGCGCTGGCGTTCAACGACACCGTCCTTCGCGCGCTGATGCAGCCGTTTGAGGGCACGAACCTCCCACCGCTGCTCATCGTCGAGGTCGAAGGTGATCTCATCATGGATCGCGAGCGGCGCTCGGTCGACGGCAACCACCTGGCGCCCTGGATTCCGTTCCGGGCGAGCGGCGACCTCGTACCCGGCGGGCTGTTCAAGAGCCTGCTGCGTTTGGGCGGCTAGACCGGTGAGAGGGGCATAGTGCCATGGTCAAGCAACTCCTGGAGCCGGTGTTCGATCGCGGCCTGCTGGAATCCAACTTCTTCAACGGCGGCGTGCTCACCGCGGAAATGCTGCAGACCGAGCAAGCGGCCAACCGGTCCCGCCACCGGCAGCTGGGCATGGCGATCGGCGCTGGCGTCGTCGCCGGCTATGACCTGCGCGTGGTCAACAACAGCCCGAGCGCGCCGCACATCGAAGTGTCGGCCGGGTTGGCGCTCAGCCACTGCGGGCAACTCGTCATCCTACCCGACACCGTGACGGTGGCCCTGGCGCGCGAGCCGGCCACTTTCGATCCTGAGGCCGGCGTCTTCACAGACTGTGAGATCGGGCCGCCGGCCTTCAGCCTGGCGGTCGAGGGCGTCTTCGTCCTGACCGCTCTGGCCGTCTCCGGCTTCAAAGGGCGGGCTCCCATGCACGGCTTCCAGCCCTGCGAGGGCATCGTTGGCTGCGGCAGCCGCTATGTCGTCCACGGCGTCGCTTTCCGCCTCGTTCCCTATCCAGCTAGTGGTCTCGCCAGCGGGTCTGGACCGGTCTTGCGTAGCCGGATCGCCTTCGGTGCCTTCGGAGTCGATACGCTGGCCGCGCTCGGCAACGATCCCTTCGGCCAGCCCCCGACATACGGCGCGCTCGATGCCATGCGGGCAACCGGTGACCTGACCGACTGCGACGTGCCGTTGGCGATCGTGCGCTGGACGGCGGCAGGGATCGAGTTCATCGATCCCTGGTCCGTGCGGCGGCCGGTGGTTTCGCCGGTCATGGGCACCCCCTTCCCGTTCCACACTGAGCAGCGCCGGCTGGCCGAGTCCTACGCGATCTTCCTGCAGTTCCAGGACAGCGTGATGGATCTGCTCGACGACGCCACTACCTTGCCCATCGGCTACGCGGCCGCGGCGCGCTTCCGCTTCCTGCCGCCGGCTGGCTACTTGCCGACCGGCCCGGCCGGCTTCAACCCAAATCAGTTCTTCGCGGGCTTCACGCACGAGCGCATCACGGCGGACCCGGCCTACCTGCGCCTGCTCGTCCAGCAGTCCTTCTTCATGGAGCCGATCGACCTGGCATCCGGCGCGGCGCGGCCACCGCTCCTGCTGTATGAGAGCAGCGGCGACATCGACTGGGTGTTGTTCGTGCGCGCCGATCGCTCGGCGTTCCGCCTCACTGCCCCGCCGGACGAACCGCCGGCCGAGGCGGGCGACGGCGACATCGAGATCACGCTTACCCTCGCCGATGGTGGGGCAGCCCTCAATCGTGGGGAGGTCAGCGTCGGTAAGGCGTCAAGCGGCGCTGCCAGGCTGAGAGTATGGGCCGAAGACGAAGCCGGAAACCGCTTCGACGCCGAGCCGGTCAAGATCCGGCCCGGCTCGTCATTGACCGATGTACGGGGCGACCTCGAATTCGATCGCGGCGCCCAGGCGCGCTTCCGAATCTTAGACCTACGCCCCGGTCGCTACCGGGTCAACGTCCGCCTCGTCAACTACCACGAGACGGACCGCCAGGTGCGGCTCGAAGCGAGCGAAAGTGTCAACATCGCCTTGAAGCTCGTTCCCGAGTCGGACGGCGGCCGCACGCCCATTCCGCGCGGCGGTGGTGATGTGACCTGGTTCGGCGATGGCTGGTACGCAAAGCTCTACATCATCGAGGAACTTCTGGATTACCCGTGGCCGCCCGAGCGAGTCCCGCCCCGCGACCTCGTGTTCGATTCGCCGCCCGAAGATCGGCTCGGTTGGTTCCTGACCATCGGAGACCGGTTACGCGAGCGCTACCCGGATGCGCCGGTTGATTTCGGCGACATCAAGGTCGCCGTCGATAGCATCTACACCCCCGATGAGATCGCTGACGAACCCTATGCCTATCTCATCTTCGGCGACGGCGGGATGTACGTCCCGGCCGTCCTGACGCCGATTGACCGCAGTTTTGCCCACGACGTGCCGATCGAGCGCGGGGGGCTCTCAGCAGTCGATCGCGGCCTGGAGCTCCAGTTCCACACCGCCGGGCTCGGCCGCCTCGACGCCCTCGGCGCAGCCTGGACGGGCCTCATCAGCCAGCTCTCTGGCCTCAGCGACGCGGCGGCCCGAGAAATCGTCGGCGAGAGCCGCGAAGCGATCGCCGGCATCTCCGGAACGCTGCGAGAGTATGGGGGGATGACCGCCGAAGTCGAGACGGCCTTGAGCGATGCCGGTATCGACAGCCCGATCAGGCTCGCCAACGAGACGCCCGACCGCCTGGTTGAACTGGGAATCGAGCGCGGCCGCGCCATCCGGCTCGTCGACGAGGCGCGGGCGAGCCTGCCCAGGGACGCCTGGTCGACTGAGACACTGGGTTTGAGCCGGCGGCAGATCAGCGCGCTCAACCGCCGGGGGATCGACACCCTGGGGCTTTTCAGCGAGGTCCCCG
>DATGQR010000541.1:0-14810 GCA_035304105.1 Thermomicrobiales bacterium
CTGTGCCGCACTGAGCACATGTTCTTCGGCGAAGAGCGGCTGGACGCGATTCGCGAGATGATCCTGTCGCAGAATGCCGTGGACCGCCGCAAGGCGCTGGAACCGCTGCTCGACATGCAGCGCGCCGACTTCGAAGGCATCTTCCGCGCCATGGACGGCCTGCCCGTCACGATCCGCACGCTGGACCCGCCTCTCCACGAATTCTTGCCCCACACCGAGGAGGAACTGGAGAACCTCGCCGCGCACTTCGGGCTGGATATCGAGACGGTTCGCAACCGGGTGGCCGCGCTCATCGAACAGAACCCCATGCTCGGCCATCGCGGCTGCCGGCTTGGGATCGCCTACCCCGAGATCACCGAGATGCAGGCGCGCGCGATCTTCGAGGCTGCCCGGAACTGCATCGAAGACGGCGTCGTCGTCATGCCGGAGATCATGATCCCGCTGGTCGCCGACGTCGCCGAGCTAGAGCGGCAGAAGGCGACCATTGAAGCCGTAGCCTGCGAGGTGTTCGGCAATGATGGGCCAAATTTCGAGTACCAGATCGGGACGATGATCGAGTTGCCGCGTGCCGCGCTGACGGCCGGCGAGATCGCCCGCGAGGCGAACTTCTTCTCGTTCGGCACGAATGACCTGACCCAGACGACCTACGGCCTGAGCCGCGACGACTCCGGCCGCTTCCTTCCGATGTACGTCGAGCAAGGCATCTTCCCGGTCGACCCGTTCGTGACGCTGGATCGCGTGGGCGTCGGACGGCTGATCGAGATCGCCTGCGAGGAAGGTAAGAAGACGCGCCCCGACCTCAAGGTCGGCATCTGCGGGGAGCATGGTGGCGACCCGGAGAGCGTGGAGTTCTGCCACATCTGCGGGCTTGATTATGTCTCATGCTCGCCCTACCGCGTACCGGTCGCCCGGCTGGCCGCCGCGCAGGCGGCGCTTCGCAACCGCCAACCAGACTAGCTTGGTCTAGACGCGCGGCGATAGCGTACGTACACTGAGGGCGGCAACAGTCGCCCCGGCCGATCGTGTTCAGGAAAGTGGGCACGACACTGAAGACGCCGAGACAGCGATATCAGGAATGGGAGGAAGCCTGGCTGGTCCCGGCGGCCGCCAGGTCAGCATGCGCGACACGTCAACGCGAGGAAGCGCCCTGCGATGTGCGCACCCCTTTCCAGCGCGACCGCGACCGCGTGGTGCACTGCCAGGCCTTTCGGCGCCTCAAGTCCAAGACGCAGGTGTTCCTACCGCCCTCGGGGGACCACGTGCGGACGCGCCTCACCCACACCCTGGAGGTGATGCAGATAAGCCGGACGATCGCCCGCGCCCTGGGCCTCAACGAGGACCTGACTGAAGCAATCGCGATGGCCCATGACCTGGGCCACACGCCTTTTGGCCACGCCGGTGAAGCGGCGCTAGCCAGCGTCTTTCCCGGTTTCCGCCACAACGAGCAGAGCTTGCGCGTCGTCGACACGCTGGAAAAAGACGGAGCAGGCCTCAATTTGACCAACGAGGTACGCGACGGCATCCTGCGCCACTCGAAACCAGTGAGCGAGATCGCCGGGAGTGTCTCCGGCCGTCCGGCGACCGCCGAAGGCCAGGTCGTCAAGATCTCCGACGGCATCGCGTACATCAGTCACGACCTGGACGACGCGCTCAACGCCGGGATGCTCGACGAAGCATCCATCCCGGCTAACGTCATCGCCGTCCTGGGCGACCGCCACAGCACGCGGATCGACACCCTGGTCAAGAGCGTGATCGAGTACAGCCGCCCGCTGCTCGGCGAGCCAGTTGACGGCCGTCAGGTCATCGTCATGGGCACCGACGAGCACCGCGCCGCCGACGAACTGCGCAACTTCCTTTTCGCCAATGTCTACGCGCCGATCAACGCACTTCCCTCAACGCTTCACGCCAAGGAGATCGTCGTGCGGCTCTTCCGCTACTTCACCGAGCATCCGACCGAGATGCCGGAGTCGTGGCGCTGCCGGGTCGAATTGGACGGCGCCGAGCGCGCGGCCGCCGATTTCGTCTCCGGCATGACCGATGAGTACGCTCGGCGCACCTACAATGAGGTCTTCATCCCCAGGTTCGAGGAGATTTGACGCATGGCTGCCGATAATGTCGAACGCATCAAGGAACGCCTGGACATCGTCGACATCGTAGGCTCGCGGGTCCAGCTCCGCAGGGCTGGAAGGAACTTCAAGGGGCTGTGTCCCTTCCATCAGGAGAAGACACCCTCGTTCGTCGTCTTTCCGGATTCGCAGAGCTACCACTGCTTCGGTTGCCAGAGGAACGGTGACATCTTCAGCTTCGTGATGGACACCGAGAACCTGACGTTCCCGGACGCCATGGAGCGGCTGGCCCAGCGCGCCGGCATCGAACTGGAGTCGCGGCGGCCGGTCAACCCGGAACGCGACGAGCATCGCCAGCGGCTCATCGACCTCAATGAGCGCGCGGCTTTCTATTTCAGCAGCTACCTGTGGTCCGCAGATGCCGCTCAAGCCGCCCGCGAACTCCTGGAACGCCGTGGCGTGGACCGCCCAACGGCCGAGACTTTTGGGTTAGGCTTCGCGCCCGATTCCTGGGACGCGCTGAAGAACCACCTCCAGCAGTCGGCTGGGGCGACCGAGGATGCGCTGGTCGAGGCTGGCCTGGCCTCGCGGGCCGAGAGCGGGCGCGTCTACGACCGCTTCCGCAATCGCCTGATGTTCCCGATCCGCGACCGCAAAGGCCAGGTGATTGGGTTCGGCGCTCGCGCCCTGGGCGACGAGATGCCGAAGTATCTCAACTCCCCCCAGACGCCAATCTTCGACAAGAGCGCCACCCTCTACGCTCTCGATCGCGCCTTCCCCGAGATCCGCAAGACACGCACGCTGATCGTCGTCGAGGGGTATATGGATGCCATCACCGCCCATCAGTTCGGGTTCCGCAACGCGGTCGCTTCGATGGGCACGGCATTGACCGAAGCGCAGGTGCAGGCAATCAAGAGTTATGTCGACAAGGTCTTCGTTGCCCTTGACTCCGACGCCGCCGGTCAACTCGCCACCGTCCGCGCGATCGATACCCTGCGCCAGGGCTTCGCCGACCAGACGGACTTCACGGTGGACGCCCGCGGCATGATTCGCACCGAGCACGCGATCGACGCGGAGATCAGGATCGTGACCCTAGAGGGCGGCAAGGACCCGGACGAGCTCATCCGCTCCGATCCGGCGCTCTGGCAGGCGGCGCTCGACGACGCCGTGCCGCTCGTCGAGTACATCCTCAAGACGCGCCTGGCGAACATCGAAGACTCACCGGCCGCCCGTGCCGATGCGCTACGCGAGATTGCCGCTCCGGTCCTGCGCGAGGTGCGGGACAAGATCATTCAGGCCGAGTACATCGACCTGACGGCGCGCATGCTCGGCTACAAGGAGCAGATCGTCCGCGATGCCCTGTTGGTGCGCCGCCGTCCCGAGCGTCACGAGCCGGAGCCGCCGTGCCGGCAACGAGAGCGCCGGCTCGCCACCGACCCGGAGCGGGTCTTGCTCAGCCTGCTCCTCGCGTATCCGCTGGGCTACGCCAGCCGCGTCGGCACGCTCAACGATATCGAGCCTGAGACAATGCGCGACGCCCGTCACCGCGCGATCCTCGCCACTCTGATCGCGGCCGGCTGGGACGCCGACGCAGCCATGACGATGCTCGACGACGTGCTTCGCGAATATGCCCGGCAGCTCATCACATCAGTTCAAGTGCGCGAGGATCTGAGCCCCGGAATGGCGAACAACGAAATCATCCAGGCGATGGAGACGTTGGGCCGGGCTCGCTACCAGGAGATGGTGCGCCAGACCCAGGCCGACATCCAGGCGGCCAAGGAGACCGGCGACGCCGAATTGCTCCGCGAGAGCCTGCTGCGCATGGCCGAGCTGGCGGCTAACAAGAAGCAGTTTGATCCGCGCCAAAGCCCCTACTTCAACGACTTGCGCACGAAGGCCTCATGACCCGGTGAGCAGCCCCCTGACCGCGGCGACCACGCCGGCGTCCTGATCCGGCAACACCGCTCGGGCATCGATCACTGCGCGGTCGTCGACGATGCGCGGGAATACCGCGGGCTCGCCCAGACGCAGCCGGCGCGCCACTTCCGAAGCGCCAACGCCGTCCAGCGAGATCGACAGCCCCATGGAGGGCTGCGATTTGCCAGGCAGTGAACCGCCCCCGATCACCGATACAGTCTCCACCCGCTGGCAGCGCCCGTCGCCGATCTCGGCTAGCCAGCGGTCAACCCGCGCCGCAAGCTCCTCGGAGGACCGCGAAATCATCCTCCAGATCGGTACGTGCTCGTCATGCTCGCCGCGCAGATAGTGACGCAGCGTGGCCGCGATTCCGGCCTGGACAGTCTTATCGACGCGCACGGCCCGGGCCAGCGGATGTCGGGCGACGGCCGCGACGGCGCGCTCGGTCCCCAGTACAAGCCCAGCCTGCGGGCCACCGAGCAATTTGTCACCGGACGCCGTCACGACGTCGACTCCCGCAGCGATGCTCTCGCCCAGCGTCGGCTCGTGCGCCAGCCCATACTGCTCCGTCTGCACCAGGCAGCCGCTGCCGACATCCTCGATCAGGAGCAGGCCATGGACGTGAGCGAGCTCCGCCAGTTCGCGTAGCTCTGGCTGCTCCGTGAAGCCCGTGATCTCGAAATTGCTGGCATGGACGGAGAGGATCGCCGCCGTTTCGTCGTCGATCGCCTGCTCGTAATCGGACAGTCGCGTGCGGTTGGTGGTGCCGACCTCGACGAGGATCGCGCCGCTCTGGCGCATGACGTCAGGGATCCGGAAGCCACCCCCGATCTCAACCGCCTGTCCCCTCGAGACGATCACCTTGCGGCCAGCGCAGAGGGCACTGAGCGTCAAGAGAATGCCGGCGGCATTGTTGTTGACCACCAGCGTGCGCTCCGCGCCGGTCAAGACTCGCATGAGCGCGCTCACCTCGCGCCCCCGACCACCCCGCGCGCCGGTTTCGAGCTCGACTTCTAGCGGCAGGTAGTGCATCGCCGCCGCGGCCATCGCGTCCGCCGTGTCCTTGGAAACTGGCGAACGTCCAAGGTTGGTGTGGACGACGACGCCAGTGCCGTTGATCACCACCTGTACACCGGTAGCCCGGAGGATGGCTAGCTCGTCACTGAAGCGCCGTCGGACGCCGTCGGCGGCGTCGACGTTGCCAGCCAGGATCTCGGCGCGGGCGGCATCGATCGCGAAGCGGGCACAGCTAGTGAGGTATTCGGCGTCGAGCGCATCGCGTTGATCGGGGGGTAAAGATTCGACGAGTTCGAAGACAGCCGGGAGCCGCCGAAGCGCCTCTTGCGTGCGCTGATCCACCCGTGGGAGCCCCTTTCCAACCATGGAAGCGGCGGGATGAAAAAGGCCGAGAGCCCCCTGTCATGGTGCTCTCGGCCTATTGCTGTCGGGGAGAGAGGATTTGAACCTCCGACCTCCTCGTCCCGAACGAGGCGCGCTGCCGGGCTGCGCCACTCCCCGGATGCCGAGAAAGTATAGCACCTTCGTGGGAATCATTCCAGACCAAGCAGCCAGAGAGGCCCAAATTCGATAGAATTGATAGGCGGTATCGCCCACATTGCCCGCGTAGCTCAGGGGACAGAGCAGGGGCGTCCTAAGCCTCGTGACGGGGGTTCGAGTCCCTCCGCGGGCGCCGTAATTTAAGGGCCGGTTGCAACCGGCCACCGATCGGCAAGCAGCCGACGTACAGGAAGGGCGAGCCCGCCATGACCGACGTCACAATCCATATCCAGGGTGTCGACAATAGCACGGCGATTCGCGAGTACATCCAGGAACGGATTGATCGGCTCGAGCGATTCAACGAACGGGCAGTCGACGGTAAGTTCGAGCTGCGCCCCGTCCGTCACCGCTCCGGCGGCGAGCAGTGGGTCGCCCAGTTCACGATGTACTTGCCGGGCCGGATCCTGCGCGCCGAGATGCGCGATCACGATCGACACCATGCGATCGACGTGGCGATCGAGAAGATGCGCAAGCAGCTGCGGCGCTACAACGCCCGCAAGATCGACAAGAACCGTCGCGGCGCGGTCAACCTCGGCCGGCTCGCTGCCGCCCAGGTGGAGCAGGACAGCCTCATGCAGGACGGGGCGGCCTCCGAACTGGGACCGGTGGTGCGCACCAAGACGTTCGAATACCTGTCGATGGACACGGAAGAGGCGATCGAGCAGATGGAGTTGCTGGAGCACGACTTCTTCGTCTTCCGCGACGCCGAGACGGGCGACACCAACGTCGTCTATCGACGCCATGACGGCGACTATGGCTTGATCCGCCCGGAATCCAAGTAATACCGTCCGCCGGGTGGAATAGATCGACGCGCTGCTCTGTTTGGACTTGGGGCCAGCCGCGCGTTTCCAGTTGGCCCTGGGGGAAGAGCAGCCGAAGGAAGAACCATTGGCGTCCGCCGCAACAGCGCCTGACGTACGTCTGAACGTTATTCCGACCATCGCCCGCGTGGCGATGGTCACCGTGCATACCTCGCCGTTATCCGCGCTCGGCGGCCCAGACGCGGGCGGACTGACGGTGTACGTCATGGCGCTGGCCGAGCAGCTCGCGGCCAGCGGTATCGCGGTCGACATCTTCACGCGCCGCTTCGACACGACCACACCGGACGTCGTCGAGATCTCGCCCGGCATCCGCGTCATAACGCTGACTGCCGGCCCCGCCGAGCCGGTGCCGAAAGATGACCTTTACTGCCTGCTCTCTGATTTCGCCAGCGAGATGGCGCTGTTCGCGCTCGAGAACGGCGTGCGCTACGACATCATCCACACTCACTACTGGCTGTCGGGCTGGGTCGGCAAAATCCTCAAGCGCTACTGGGACGTGCCGGTCGTCCACATGTACCACACGCTGGCTCACCTCAAGAACCAGGCATCACCGAACGGTGTGCGCGAGTCGAGCCTACGCCTGCGCGTCGAGCGCGAGCTCGTCGAGGTGGTCGACCAGATCGTCGCGCCCAATCCCGACGAGCACGCCGAGCTTATCTGGCGGCTCGGCGCGGGCAATTGCCGCGTTTGCACTCTGCCACCCGGGATCAACCTCGAACGCTTCCAGCCCGCCGACGCCAGCGAGGCGCGCAAGCAGCTGGGCTTGCCGGACGCACCGACCGTCCTGTTCGTCGGTCGGATCGACCCAATCAAGGACATCGACACGCTGATCGAGGCGGTCGCCTTACTCCACCGCCAGAATGCACCCGAGCTGCGGCCTTACCTCCTGATCGTCGGTGGCGAGCTCGATGACGATGGCCGGCCCACCGGGGCGCTGGCCCGCGTCGAGCAGCGCGCGCGGGAACTGGGGATCGCGGATGCGGTCCGCTATCTCGGCTCGCGCCCGCAGGAAGACCTACCCCAGATCTACGCCGCTGCTAGCGTCTGCGCCGTCTCGTCGCGCTACGAATCGTTCGGGCTGGTCGCCGTCGAAGCGATGGCCTGCGGCACGCCGGTCGTCGCCACGCGCGTCGGCGGAATGCGCTTCACGATCGAGGAGGACGTGAGCGGCGTCCTGGTGCCGCCCGGCGATCCGGAGGCCATGGCGGCCGGCATCAATCGCATCCTGCTCGACCGGGACTTCCACGCCAGCCTGCAGGTCGGCGCGCGGCAAGCCGCGATCCGCTTCTCGTGGCATACCGTTGGGGCGGCGATGATGCAGGTCTACGAACGGCTCGCGGCCGGTGAGGCCCTGGGGCCACGCATCACTCGGAGCATCTACGCATCTTGATCGACTGATGTTGAGGAGGGGTTCGTGCCGGCTGTAGTCGATCCCGCCCGCTGCAACCGCAATTGGGCGCAGTGTTTCCCTGCCAAAATGTGCCCGCAAGAGGCGTTCAGCGTCGATGCCGACGGGCTGGTCCAGATCGCCTTCGAGCTTTGCGGCGATTGCCCCGGCCCATGCGTCAACTTCTGCGATGGCTATGCCATCCGTTACGAACGCGACCCCGGCGAATTCGACATCATGCGCCGCCGACTGCTCGGTGAGCTCTCCGAGGATGACGCGATCCGCGAGCGCCAGGAACTCGCGCGCGCCCAGGAAGAGGCGCGCAGGGCCCAGGCGGCCGTCCGCGACGTGACGCTAGAAACCTTCGAGACCGAGGTGCTCGAAAGCGACATCCCGGTCGTGGTGGACTTCTGGGCACCCTGGTGTGGCCCGTGCAAGAAGATGGCGCCGATTTTCGAAGAAGTGGCGGGGAAATACGCCGGGAAGGTGAAGTTCGTTAAGGTCAACACCGAAGACCAGCCGCAGCTGGCCGCTCACTTCCGCATCACCAGCATTCCGACCCTGATGGTCTTCTCAGGCCGAAAAGTCATTGACGGCGCGATCGGCGCGCTCCCGAGAGCCCAGCTCGTCGCCCTCGTCGAGCGCGTCCTGGCCGCTCACGCCGCTCCCCGGCCAAGTCCTCAGGAAAACCAGGCGGACTGACGATGTTTCGCTTCGAAGTCGCCACTGAGGTCTTTGAGCGCTTCCCTGACTACGTCGTGGCCTGTGTCCTCGCGCGCGGGATCGACAGCGCCAATGCCAAAGCCGCCGTCCAGCAGCTACTCTCCGACGCGACCGCCCGTAGCCGCATCTCGTATGAAGGCGTCGATCTGAAGAGCCTGCCGCAGTTCGCCGCCTGGCGGGACGCGTTCTCCCGCGCCGGCTGGTCGGCCAGCCGCTTCCCGGCCTCGGTCGAGGCGCTCCACCGGCGCGTGCAGCGCGGCAGCGACCCGCCCTCGATCAACCCGGCCGTCGACCTGTCCAACAGCGCCGTGCTCTTCTACAGCGTCCCTATCGGCACCCATGACATCCGCTCGCTCGGCGGTGAGGCGCTCGTCGTCCGGTCCGCTCGCGATGGCGATCAATTCTTTGACATGAGCGGCGAGCCGGACCCACCCGCGCCGGGCGAGATCGTCTACGCCGCCGGCTCGGTCGTGCGCACACGCCGCTGGGTCTGGCGCCAGAGCCGCGATGCGCTCGTAGGTCCTGACGCGACCGACGTCTTCTTCCCGATCGATGGCTTCGCCGACCAGACCCTCGAAGCCGTCGAGGCGGCGTGCAATTTCCTCGCGCAGTCCTGCACGCATTATCTTGGCGCAGAAGTGACGACAGGAACGGTGAGCGCCGCCCAACCGGCGTTCACCGGCTAGGCGGCGCATACCAAGAACAAGCTCGAATTAGAGGTCTGCGAGCAGCGCTGTGATCAATGCAGTGCGCGGCGCGACCTTGGGGAGCTGGATGTGTTCGGTCTCGGCGTGCGCGCCATCGCCCGGGCACCCCAGGCCGTCGATCGTCGGAACGCCCAGCGCCGCCGTGAAGTTGCCGTCTGAGCCGCCGCCGGTCGATGATTCGACCACTTCCTGACCGATCGTGCGCGCGATCTCCTGCGCCCGCTCGAAGGCCGCCAGCACGTGTGGCGAGCGCTCCATCGGCGGGCGGTTGAGGTCGCCGTGAATCTCAACGGTGGCGCCCTCGAGCTGCGCCTTCGCGCTCTTGATCAGCGGCACCATCCGCTCGGCTTCCGCCATCGTTGTGACGCGCAGGTCGATCAACGCCTCAGCCTCGGCCGCGACGACGTTGCGCTTCGTCCCGCCGCTGATGACGCCGACGTTGACCGTCGTGCCCTTGTCGTAGTCCGTCAGGCTGTGCAGCCACTGAATTTGCCGCGCCAGCTCCTCGATCGCGCTGATGCCGTTCTGATGGTCGGCGCCGGCGTGGGCAGCCCGGCCGCGCACCTTCATGTTGAACATGCCAACACCCTTGCGCTCGGTCTTCAGGGCATCGTCCGGCGGCACGGGCGGCTCAAGGCACAGGACGTAGGCGGATTCCTTCGCATAACGCTCGATGTACTCGCGTGACCCCGGCGACCCGATCTCTTCATCGGTGTTGATCAACCAGACGATCGGCCGGCCCGTGTGCCCGAGGTCCTTCAGGATATCTATGGCCGTCAGCATCATCGCGACCGACGCCTTCATGTCGTAGATGCCGGGGCCACGAGCGACATCGCCTTCGACCTTCCAGGGCAGTCGCTCAAGTGTGCCGACCGGCCAGACGGTGTCGATGTGGGTCATCACGAACAGCGGCTCGCGGTCATCACCGGGCCAGCGAGCGATGAGCAGGTCGCCGGTCTCGGCCTGCGCGACGCGCTCGACCTCTGCATCGCGCCGCTCCAGTTCGCCCTGCAGGAAATCCACCAGCTTGTCGACCGCCTGCTTCTCGTTCGACGGGCTCTCGAGTTCAACGATCTGCTTGAGCAGGTCGAGCGTGTCTTGATAGCGCTGCTGCGCCATCTCCGGGATTCGGGCGTCCGCCACACTCCCGCCTTTCTAGATATGAATCCTACGCGCCGCTCTCGCGTTGCTTGCGCTGGCGATAATACTTCCTGCTCTTCGGGAGCGGTCGCGCCGCCTCGGCCGCGGCCTCCTGGGCCCGCCGCGCGGCGGTCGCCTCGAGCTCGTCCCGAAGCTCCATCAACTCGTCGTACACGCGGATGTTCTGGTTCGCGACCGGAGTGCGCGCCAGCATGCCCACCAGCTGGACCAGCGATGCTGATGCCCGATCGGCTCCCGGGGCGGACGCGCGCTTGATCATCGTGTCGACCAGCTCGAGCGTCTCAGTGCGGGCGTCTCGCTCGTACAGACGTTCGCGGATTTGGATCAGCCCGTCACGTACATTCATGTTGTTCTCCTTTAGGCAATTGTGGCCGATGGCAGCGGAGCACGCGCCCGCGCTCAATCCTGCCCCTCAAGTTCGGGGACCCAGAGGTGCCGCTTGATGTCCACCTGGTACTCGTCGACGAAGCTCACCCCCTCGTCCTCCAGGAGCTGCTTCATCACGTCCGGGTGCCCGAAGTGCCAGCCTCCCGAGAGCTGCCCGTAACGATTGACAACCCGGTGGGCGTGTTCTCCGACGTCCTCCGGGCTCCCGTTGAGGGCCCAACCGACCATCCGGGCGGCGCGGCGATTGCCCAGATAAGCCGCGATCGTGCCGTAAGTCGTCACCCTGCCGGGCGGGATTCGCTTGACGACGCGATACACCCGTTCCGGAAATGGAATCTCGTCGGCGCCGGGTGCGTTCTTCTTGTCGTCGAGGCTCATGAGAGGCTTGACCGGTCCATCACGCGTGAAACGACGCTCCGGTACGATTTTACCGTCACGAAGTAAGTAGGGCGCTATTGTAAACTTGGAAGACCGGACGACCGCCAACCACGGCGGCGCCTAATGCATGATGATGCCGCATTCGTAACCCCTGCGACACCTAAGGGACTAATTCAGCCATGCGAAAGCTATTTGGAAAAATCTTTGGAAGCCCGAACGAGCGTGAACTCCAACGCCTGCGCGGCATGGTCGATGAGATCAACGCCCTGGCCGATGAATATGCCGCGATGTCCGACGAAGAGCTGCGCTCGCTCACGCCGAAGTTTCGCGAGGAACTGGCCTCCGGCGTAGAGCTCGACGACATCCTGCCGGACGCCTTCGCGGCCGTGCGCGAGGTCGCCTGGCGCACCTTGCAGCAGCGCCCGTATGACGTCCAGGTCATGGGCGGCATCGTCCTCCACGAGGGCAAGATCGCCGAGATGCGCACCGGTGAGGGCAAGACGCTCACCGCAACCATGCCGATGTACCTCAACGCCCTCGAAGGGCGCGGCGCGCATTTGGTTACCGTCAACGACTACCTGGCCAAGCGCGACACCCAATGGATGGGACAGATCTACCATGCGCTCGGCTTGACCGTTGGTTGTATTCAGCACGACGGTGGCCTGATGTTTGATCCGGAGTATGAGCCGGATGACGAGCGCCAGCGCTTCCTGCGGCCTGTCTCGCGCCGCGAGGCATACGCTTGCGACATCACCTACGGGACCAACAACGAGTTCGGCTTCGACTACCTGCGCGACAACATGGCGCCGGATCTTGAGCGCACCGTCCAGCGTGGGCTGTACTACTGCATCGTCGACGAGGTTGACAATATCCTCATCGACGAGGCCCGAACACCGCTGATCATCTCGGGGCAGGCCGACGAGAACGTCGACCGCTACTATCAGTTCGCCCAGTATGTTCGCCAGCTCCGACCGGAACGCCACTACGAGGTCGATCTCAAGCGTCGCTCGGTCACCCTGACTGAAGAGGGCATCGACCGGGTCGAAGCCCTGCTCGGCATCGGCGAGGGCGAGAGCCTCTACGACGACCGCTATTCGGAGTACACCCATTACCTGGAGCAGGCGCTCAAGGCTGAGGCGCTCTTCAAGCGCGACCGCGACTACATCGTCCGCGATGGTGAAGTGATCATCATCGACGAGTTCACCGGTCGCCAGATGATCGGCCGCCGCTTCTCCGAGGGCCTGCACCAGGCCATCGAAGCCAAGGAGAACGTGCGCGTCCAGCGCGAGACCGTCACCGAGGCGACGATTACCTTCCAGAACTACTTCCGCCTGTACGAGAAGCTCGCCGGCATGACCGGTACGGCCGAGACGGAGGCCGAGGAGCTGTATACGATCTACGGCCTGGAAGTGGTGGTCATCCCGACCCACAAGCCGATGATCCGCCAGGACTTGCCTGATGTCGTGTACCGCACCGAGATGGGCAAGTTCAACGCGATCGTGGAGGAGATCCAGGAGAAGGTCGCCCAGGGGCGCCCGGTGCTGGTCGGCACCACGTCGATCGAAAAGTCAGAACTGCTCTCCGAGATGCTGCGCCGCAAGGGCATCAAGCACAGCGTGCTCAATGCCAAGCACCACGAGCGCGAGGCCGAGATCGTGGCACAGGCAGGTCAGGCGGGAGCGGTGACGATCGCGACTAACATGGCCGGGCGCGGCACCGACATCAAGCTCGGCCCGGGCGTCGCCGAAGCCGGCGGCCTGCACATCATCGGCACCGAGCGCCACGAGTCGCGCCGCATCGACAACCAGCTGCGCGGCCGTGCCGGTCGCCAGGGCGACCCTGGCAGCAGCCAGTTCTTCCTCTCGCTGGAGGACGATCTGATGCGCCGCTTCGCGTCCGATCGCGTCGCCTCGCTCATGGAGCGCCTGGGCATCAACGACGACACGCCGATCGAGCACAGCCTGATCAGCAAGTCGATCGAGAACGCGCAGACCAAGGTCGAAGGTCACAACTTCGACATCCGCAAGCACGTCGTCGAATACGACGACGTCATGAATCGCCAGCGCGAGGTCATCTACACGCGCCGGCGTGCGATCCTCGAAGGCGACGACATGCGCGACCGGGCGATCGAGACGATCCATAATCAGATCGAGATGCTGGTCGACGTCAACTGGCCTGACGAGCGCTCGGCTGAGCCGCAACTCGACGAGATGCTCGCCGCCTACCGGGGGATCGTCCCGACCACCAAGCTGGGTGTGTCCGACCTGGAAGCGCTGTCCCGTGACGAGATCATCGACCTTCTCTGCGAAGACGCGGAGGAGCGCTACGCCGAGAAGGAAGAGGCGATCGGTCACGACTTGATGCGCCGCATCGAACGCGCGCTGATGCTGAACGTCATGGACCGGCTCTGGCGCGAGCACCTGACCCAGATGGACGACATGCGCCAGGGCGTCGGGCTCCAAGCCTATGCGCAGCGTGACCCGCTGGTGACCTACAAGCGCCAGGGCTTCGAGATGTTCGAGGCGCTACTCCGGAATATCGAGTACGACTTCGCGCATCAGATCTTCTCGGTGAACGTCGAACGCCGCCCGATCCAGCGCCTGGCCCAGCCGGTGATGACCAACGCACCCACCGAAGACGGCACGCGTGTGCCCGACGGCCGCAAGATGCGCAAGGTTGGCCGCAATGATCCCTGCCCCTGCGGGAGCGGCAAGAAATACAAGCACTGCCACGGCCGCCCAAGTCGGGTGACCGCCGGCTGATCCACCATCTGCGGAGATGAAAAACGCGCCTTCGTGTGAAGGCGCGTTTTCCTTGCTTCGACCGCGAGATACGGGGTTACATTTCTGCCTCGTAGCCCTGGAAATCGAGCGCGAGCAGCCTGGCCTGTTCGTAAGCTCCGCAGATGAAGTTCTTGACTTGTTCGCGACGCTCGGAGGAGAGCAAACCGAAGTACACCAGTCCGGCGCCCGCCGTGAGCCAGAGCGCTGCCGTCAACGCCTCTTGCGTGGTGTCTTTCGTCGTACCGGCGGCTCGGGAGACCGGCTCGGTTACGCGACGCTCCAGCGCTTCGGCTGTGCGTTGCCGCGCATCGCTGCCCTGTTCTTTCGACGGTAGATGCTCGCCAACGCGCTCAACCACGGCTTCCAGGCGCTCGCGCGCCGCGCCGGCCGCTTCGGCTGCTCCAGCGAGCGGGCTCTCCCGCTGGCCGCGCTTGCGCCCGGGCATCGCCTGCCGCGCGGCCGCCAGCGTGGCTCCGGCCTGGGAAGCCAAGTTTGCGGCTTGTCCTCGCCGGTGCCCGTGATCGCTGAACGGCCTGAGTCCCCGCTTGCCGGCACGCACGGCATTCGGCCCGGCGTCACGCTCGGTGAACTGCTCGATCATTCGCGTGAACTCATGCGCGAGATCCGAGTGCTTGACGTTCTCGGCCAGCGAAGCGAGCGCTTCGCGCAGCGCCTGCCCGTCGACGTCCGCCACGTCCGGCAACCGGCGAGTTGCTTGCTCCTGAAAGTGGTGGGCGCGCGTAGCCAGTTCTTCACGCGGTGGCAGCGCCTCAAGCGCGCCGGAAGGCCGCGACGCCGAAAGCTCCCGCAGACGCTCCGGGCCGCTCGGGCTCTGCGCCACGTTCGCCTGTCCGCGCCCCAATCCGACGACGATACCGCCCAGCGCTGCCGCGGCTACGGCCGCAATCGTCACGATCTCGGCG
>DATGQR010000542.1:0-6067 GCA_035304105.1 Thermomicrobiales bacterium
AAACTGGCCGAGATCTGCCGCCGGTATCAGGTGCGCGAACTGGCCCTGTTCGGCTCGGTGCTTCGCGACGATTTTCGCGAGGATAGCGATATCGATATCCTCGTTGAGTACGAACCCGACGCGCGTCGGGCTGCACGCGCACTTCGACCTCGCTGAAGAACTTGCATAGCTGCTCGGCTTGAAAGTCGATCTGATCTCGAAGCGCGGGCTCAACCCACTCATTCGCGATGAAGTCCTCGCGGCTTCGCAGCCACTCTATGCAGCCGCGTAAACGCCTCTATCTAATCGACATGATCAACGCCGCCGACGCGGTGATCGAATTCACCGCTGGCCAAACACAAGACTCATTCGTGGCCAACGATATGCTGCGGACAGCGGTCCAGAAGAAGCGCGAGATCATCGGCGAGGCCGCCCGCGCCCTGCCCGACGAATTGAAGGCACGCTATCCGGAAGTCCCTTGGCGCCAGATGGTAGGAATGCGCCATATCTCCGTACATCAATACTTTTCCCTCGATTGGGACCTCATCTGGGAGACGGCCGTCAATCATGTGACAGTAGATCGCGCCAAACTCTTTCGCATCCTGAGCACCGAGTTCCCGGAGGAAGAATGGCCACTGATATCCCGATGAGGAGATCGTGGCTGTCGTGATTGCGGGTTTCATTCCTACAATGGTCAAAATCAACCTAGTGCCAGTCTGAAAGGGTACGAGCGATGGCAGTCTATCGGGCTGACGTGGTGGGGAGCCTGCTGCGGCCGGACTATCTGAAAGAGGCCAGGAAGCGGCACGAGGCCGGGGAGATCAGCGACGCGGAGTTCAAGCGGATTGAGGACCGCGCGGTCGATGAGGCGGTGGCGCTGCAGATCGAGGCCGGGGTCGACGTCATCACCGACGGGGAGATGCGCCGCTACGCCTTCTTCGGGCATCTGATCGACGCCGTCGAGGGCTTCGACAAGCTGGGCGGCTGGGCGATCCCCTTCCGTGACGACGAGGGCAACGAGATCGTCTTCCCGCGTCCGGTCGTGGTCGACAAGCTCCGACCGAAGCGCCACCTCTGCAGCGAGGAGTTCAGCTACCTGCGCGCCCGCGCGAACGGCCACCCGACCAAGGCGACGCTGATCAGCGCCCAGCAGGCGGCCGCCTACTACGACGCCGAGAAGTCGAGCGGCGCGTACCCCAACATCGAGGCCTACCTGGCCGACGTAGTCGATATCCTGCGGCGCGAGATCGAGGAGCTGATTCGCCTGGGCTGTACCTACATCCAGCTCGACGCGCCCCAGTACGCCGCCCTGCTCGATCCCGAGATCCGCGAGGGCTACCGGCAGCGCGGCAATGACCCCGACAAGCTGCTCGACCGCTGCATCGAACTGGACAACGCCGTCATCAGCGGCCACTCCGGGGTCGACTTCGGTATCCACCTCTGCCGCGGCAACAACCAGAGTCGCTATTACGCCAGCGGTGGCTACGATCCGATCGCCGAGCAGGTCTTCCAGCGTACCGGCTTCACGCACTTCCTGTTGGAGTACGACGACGCGCGCTCCGGCGGCTTCGAGCCGCTGCGCCACGTCCCGGAGGACCGGGTGGTCGTGCTGGGATTGGTGACGACCAAGAAGCCGGCACTGGAGAGCAAGGATGAGCTCAAGCGCCGCATCGAGGAGGCGTCGCAGTTCATCCCGCTGGATCGGCTGGCGCTGAGCCCGCAGTGCGGCTTTGCCTCCACCGAAGAGGGCAACCTGCTAACCGCTGAGGAGCAGGCCGCCAAGCTCCAGATCGTCGCCGAGACGGCCCGGGAGGTTTGGGGCTAGGTTCGATCAGGCGGTAATGGCGCGAGCGCGCCGGTGGGGAACCCATCGCTCGCTCGCGCTCCGCGTAGCGCCCTGACGAGAGGCCGCCGGTACGCTGGCACGGGAGCCCCATGATTCCCACCAGCAGTCCAGACCACGAGCGCTCGCGGCATCGTAGACTCGTGCAAGCGATGGAGTCGAACCGAGGAGCCAGGAGCTGAGCAGCATCACCGACCAGCAATGCTTCGCCTGTGGCGCGGCACTGCGCGAAGGCGCCAACTATTGCGTCGCCTGCGGCGCTCGCCAGCCTCGGGAATCCGCCTACCGCACGCCACCCAGGCAGCGCGACGGCAACCGCAGGATGCTGGTGATCGCCGGCGCCTTCGGCGGGGCGTCGCTGTTTGGCTGCCTGACGCTGTGCGTGATCTTGCTGCTCGTCGCCAGCATTCCGAATCCGGTGGCGCTGGGTCTGGCGACGGCGGCGGCGGTCATCCCGGCAGCGGTCTACAGCTCGCTGGTGCTGCTGCTGGACCGCTTCGAATCTGAGCCGTGGTACACGCTACTGGGCGCCTTCCTCTGGGGCGCGATCGTCGCCGTGGTCTTCAGCGTGATCCTGAACCTGTTTTTCGGCGGCGTCGTGCTGGTGGCCTACGGCGAGGAGGCGGCCAACGTCTTCTCACTGGTCGTCGGCGCGCCGGTATTTGAGGAGACGGCCAAAGGCGCGGCGCTGCTGGTGCTGCTGCTGGCCTTCCGCCACGAGCTGGACAACATGCTCGATGGCATCATCTACGGGGCGCTGGTGGGCCTGGGCTTCGCGATGACTGAGAACATCCTCTACTTCGGCAGCTTCATCCTGGAGGATGGGCTGGCCGGGCTCATCATCGGCTTCTTCATCCGCGCCGGGGTCGGCGGCCTCGCGCACGCGATCTTCACTGCCTGCACCGGAGCCGGGATCGGCTGGGCGCGCAGCCAGTATGGGCAGGGCAACTGGCGCTTCCTCGCGCCGCTGGGCGGGCTGGCGCTGGCGATGCTGCTGCACGCCGCCTGGAACGGCTCGGCGGTCATCGCCGACGCCCTGAACGTCGGCGTGGGCGGCGCGCTGCTGATGCTGGCGTTCCTGTTCTTCGGGCTGATCGTGCCGCCCTTCCTGGCCATCCTGGTCATCGCCTACCGGAGCTGGCGGCGGCAGCTGGAGATCCTGCGCACCCAACTGGCCGACGAGGTGCGCGCCGGAACGCTGACCCCGGACGAGTACGTCACGCTGACCAACCCTGGCGCGCGCCGCCGCGCCCACTGGAATGCGCTCGTCAGCCACGGCGTGCGCGGCTGGGCGCGGCTACACCGCTTCGCCCGGCTCACCAGCCAGCTGGCCTTCCAGAAGCACCACGCCGCCCACGGCGAGCCAGAGCCCAGCGGATTCCGCAACCGCAGCGACGACGAGCTGCGCGCCGCGATCTCCGCCGCGCGCGCCGATCTCCTGGCCGCCTGACAGGGCGCTCATGCGCTTTTATACTGATGCGTCGGCGGACGTAACCACAGCGGCACGTGAACGAGCGATGACAGACCCGGGCGATGCGCGACGTTCAACACTCCCATCCGGCCATCGTTGCTCCGGCGGGAAGCACGCGCTCGCCCATCCCGGAGCGTGAGCCGGTGAAACGCTTGACGAGATCACACCAGCGCCCGCGCCGTCGCGTGCTCCCGCTCGTGATGCTGGTCGCGCTGGTCGTCGTCGGCGGCGCAGTCGGCTGCCGGGCATCGCAGGACCGCTTCGCCACCGAGACGATCGCGGCCATCGAGACGCCACTGGAGACGGCTACCAACACGCCACTCGGCGACTTCCTGATGATCGACGGCGACCCGGTGGTGGCGGCCTGGGTTCCCGACCCTGACGGGCCGATCCGCTACGCCATGACGACGAAGCGGCTCTACCGCCGGAACGAGCAAGACGAATGGGTGCCCACCGAGACGCGCGCCGACGACCGCCACATCCTGGTCGATCCCGTCCGCCCGGAGCGCCTCTTCCGGGGCAACCACCCGGCCTGCTCGCTGGAAAATCCCGAGCCGATCACCTTCAGCAAGAGCGTCGATGGCGGCAATACCTGGCGCGCGATCCCCGGCGGCGACAATATCCGGCCGCTGGCCATCGACCCCGAGTTGGGCGACGTCATCTACGGCTCCGACTGCGGCCTCGCGATCTCGACCGATGCCGGCGAGACCTGGCGCGACTACTATCACGCCATCGGTCACACCGTCGTCGATGCGCTGGCCGTCGGCGAGCGCCTGCTGGTGTTGGAGATCTCGGAGTCCGGGCGCGGGCGGCTGCGCGAAATCAACGTCACCGTCCCAGAAACGCCCGAGATGGCCACGCGCCTGGTCGAAGCGGGGCAGGTGTTTGATCTGGACGCCGACCGGGAGCGCATCATCATCGGCGGCGTCTCAGGCGTCATCATCTCGATGGATGGCGGCGAGACCTGGACCTCGTCACGCGTCGGGCTGGAAACGGTCACCATCGAGGAGGGCCAGGGCGTGCCGCCGGAGGAATCCGATGAGTACCCGCGGATGTACGGCGTCCTGACCGTGCGGCTCGACCCGAACGACTCGGACCGCATCTTCGCCGGGACGGTGCGCGGGCTGTACATCTCGCAGGATGACGGCGTGACCTGGGATGTCTACGAGGCCGTGCGGCTCGACCGGCGCATCGAGAATATCCAGTTCGGCGGTGGCGGAAACGATCTCTACCTGACGACGCCGGAGGGCGTGCTGGTCGTGCCCAACCCGTAGGCGGCCAAACCCAGGCCCGGTGCTACAATCAGGCGGGAAGGGAGCGCCCGGCGCATGGCCATTCGGTTTATCCTCGAAGTTCCACAGTCCGAGATGCAGGCGGCCCTGCGAGTGGTCGACGCACCCCCAACATCGGTGGCCGTCGCCACGCGCATCGCCGAGTCGGCCGATGTGGAGCAGTCTCCCGGCTTGATCTCGGTGATCGCCGAGAGTGCCGATATCGTCGACGCGCTCTACGCGTGGCACGACACGCTGGACGGCAACCCGCTGGTGTTCGTCAACTTCGCGGACGGCGAGCGCAGCAGGCTCAGCGCGTACGACGCGGATTCCCTGCGCGAGGTGTTCGAGGCGCGCCGGGACAGCCTCTTGCTGACGGGCTCCGCGCCGCCCGTGCAGGTCACCAGGACCAGAGCCGGCAATTCGGTATACGAGGTTCCGTTCGGAGGCAGAATGTCTGATGGTCCCGCGCTGATCAGCGCCGAGAGCACGATCAAGTTGGATGGCTTCGACCACGTCGCCCTGCGCGTGTCCGACCTGGCGCGGGCCGAGCGCTTCTACCACAACTTCTTCGGGATGGATATCGTCTACCGCGCCTACCGGGAGGATGACCGCTGGGAACAGCTCGACGAGACCTTCGACTGGAGCGAGGCCGTCCACACCGGCCAGAAGCCGGAGATCGTGCGGATGGAGAACGGCCCGGTGGCGCTGGTGCTGATCGACGTCGGGCTCGCCCAGCCGATCTACGAGAACCGCATCGACCACGTCAGCGTGGTGGTGTCGCCCGAGGTCCTGGCCGAGATCCGCGGCCGGGCGCTGTTCTACTCCTTCACGGTCCGCGAGGAGGGCCAGCGCGCCTTCAGCTTCGTCGACCCCTTCGGCCTCGTCTGGCAGCTGATCGCCGAGCAGGATGCGGCGATAGAAGCGGGTCGTCATGGCATTCGATAGCTACCGAGAACTCATCCACGAGCTAGCGAGTTTCCCGCCGCAACTCAGCGAGGCCGTCGCCAACGCTGGCGAACCGCCCGAGGGCGAGTGGAGCGCCGCCCAGATCCTGGCCCACCTGGCGGCGATCGAGGAGTTCTGGCTGGAGCGCCTGAACCTGATGCTCAACCAGCGCGAGCCCCTGCTGCGATCGTTTGGCGAGGCCGCTACCCAGCGCGCCGAAGAGCTCGTGAAGGACAGCATCCAGGAGAACATCACCCGCTTCAGCGAGACGCGCGGCCAGATCGTCTCTGCGCTGATGAGCATGACACTCAACGACTGGGAGCGTACCGGCACCCATGAGACGCGTGGCGAGATAACGATCACCGACCTCGTCGAAACCATCGCCGATCACGACGCCGAGCACCTCGAACAACTCGAGAGCTACGCCTGAATAGTTCCGATTACCTCCAGAGCCCGCACGATCACTCTTCGTGTGGATTCGAGTACACCCGGCGTGGGTACTCGCCCCTGCGATGATGGACGGACTCGATTCCTGGTCTAGGGACAGAGGATCCA
>DATGQR010000543.1:0-3388 GCA_035304105.1 Thermomicrobiales bacterium
CGTTGAGCAGGCGCAGGATCTCGCGGCGCGTTGGGTCGGCCAGCGCCCGGAATGTCTCGCTCAGCACGTCGCGTACCCTCGATATTTCGAAATTTAGACAAGAGTCTAAATACTACGCATGATTATACCCGCGACGCAGTCGCTCGATCAAGCGAGCGCGCCGCGGGTGAGGGCCGGTTCGGCGGGGTTACTGGAGCGCCTGAACCCGTAGCGTGCCGAAGATGAACTCGGCTGGGGCCTGTGGCTCGGGTGCGAAGTGGTTGACGATCACTCCCGCGGTGCCGGAGGGCGGGCCGGCATGCTGGGCCTGGCCGACCAGTTGCCCGTCGACCAGGAACCAGAACTCCTGGCCGCGCGTGATGATCGTCAGCGTCGTCCACTCGGTCGGCGGGGCGACGGTGGCCGTGCCGAAGGGCAGCAGGACCTCGTTGCTGTAGTTGCCCTCGGCGTCGAACTGCTCGTAGAGCGCCTCGACGTTGCCGTTCCCGTCAACGCAGAGCGCGTAGTCGTAGGTCTGGTTCTCGCCGTCCAGGCGCGTCAACACGCAGCCGGTCGAGGTCGGGTCGCCGGAGATCATCATGAGATCGGCGCTGACCGCGACGTCGCCCCACGGCTCGCTGCCGGTGGCGTAGGCGCTGACGAACGACCCGCCGCCAGCGTCGACGCGCAGATGGTAGAAGCCGTCGTCACCGATGAAGATCTCGCCGGTCTCCAGCGGGCCGGTGAACCAGTTGTCGAACGTCGTCTCCAGCAGCACTTCGCCGGGCTGCGGGTAGCTGGCGAAGCGCAGGTTGTCGAGCGAGATGCGTGCGGCCTGGACGAGCACGGGCATGGGGTCGACGTTCGCGCCGCTCAGGCCCAGGTACTTGAGCGAGACGGGGCCGGCCGTGACCAGCAGCGCGCCGATGTTGAACTGCGCATCTTCGCCGGCAGTGATCGAGCCGGTCGCTCCGCGGGCGCCGTCGCCGATCGGTTCGACCGAGACTTCCTGGAGGCTGATGTCTGGGTCGGTCAGCAGGATCGTGTCCATGTAGCTGTGCATCTCTGCCTGGGCGCCGTCCGGCGCGCCCAGGATCAGCGCCATGGCCGAGACCAGCAGGAGCTGGTTGGCCGGGTCGGTGAGCTGCTCGTCGGGCGTCTCGACGTCGCGGAAGGCGCCGCCCTGGAAGCCCCATTCGGTGAGCTGCTGGACGCGGGCTGCCCTATCGGGGGCATCGCTGGCAGCGTAGTCGATGCTGACCAGACCTTCGTCGGTGAGCACCATGCCCTCGGGCGCCAGCTCCGCCTGCGGCAGGATCAGCAGTGGATCGTCGGGCAGCTGGACCCGGTCGGTCGTCGGCCCCCCGGGCGGCGCGGTCGGAAGAGTGATCGTGGGCCGGGTCGGCAGCGGCCCCTGGGTCGGTTGGGTGGTTGGGGTCGATTCAGCCGTGGGGCTGGCGTCAGCGGTTGGCTGTGCGTCCTCAGTAGGCGTTGCTTTGGCGTCCTGGGTTGGCGAGGCGCCGTGTTCGGCCTCGTCTTCAGTTGCGTCGCTGTCGTCTTCCTCGGGCGTGTTGGTGGGCGGGTTAGTCGCCACGATGACGATCGGGGTCTGAGTTGGTTCCTCATCGTCGTCGCCACCGCAAGCGGCGAGCAGGGCCGCGACCATGGCGAATAGCAGAACATAACGAATAACGTGCATCACGATCGGTAACCACCTGTCCGGATGTTCGGCGAATAACTCGGCGGAGATTATCACAGTGTGGAGTCTGTGA
This sequence comes from Thermomicrobiales bacterium, assembly GCA_035304105.1. Lineage (GTDB taxonomy): Bacteria > Chloroflexota > Chloroflexia > Thermomicrobiales > CFX8 > JAUIIK01. The sequence goes on from DATGQR010000543.1 coordinate 1,752, forward strand.
CAGGGGCGCGAGATTGGCGGATGCGCGGCCGCCTTCGCTCTGATGCCCCTGATATCTGACGTCTAATTGCCCCGGCTGGTCGCGGATTTGCGCTCCCGGCCCGATCGGTCACGACGGACTTACTTGTTCGCGTAAGACTTACCATGTATTATGCGGAATGCTGGGAATCCCGATTCCACGTAGAAGCGACCTGCCCACGCCGCGCGATCCCAGAAGGAGGAGGCGGATGACAACACTCATCGCCACGCCAGAGGCGTCGCGGGAGGTCGGCCGGCTTCTCTCCAACGTCCTATGCCGCCAGCCGGAGGAGTTTGGCCAGGTCCGCCTGAGCAGTCTCGATTACAGTCTGGCAGAGCTTGCCGATGTGGATCTCGTCGTGCTGATCCACGCCGACCCAGTGGAGGAGCTTTACGACTTCATCGGCCGGGCGCACCAACAGGTCGCCAATCTGCCGGTGATGGTGTGGGGCGCGCCGGAGACTCCTGAGTTGGTGGTCGAGTATCTGGTGTCCGGTGCCCGGGCCTGCTTCCTGGAGGGCGAGGTGCCAGCGAGGCTGTTCGAAGCCTTCCCAGCCGTCCTCAACGGCAGCCATTATCTGCCGCCGGATGTGCAGCGCATCTTGTTGGGGCGCTTCGTCGAGGTCAGCAGCCTGATCTTCGCTGGCCAGCCGGGCGCGCATCACAGCACCGACGGCCTGACCGACCGCGAGCGCGAGGTGCTGGAATTGCTCGCGCTCGGCTACACCAACCCCGAGATCGCCGAGCGGCTGTTCCTGGAGGTGGGGACGGTCAAGAACCACGTCCACCATATCCTCTCCAAGCTCGCCCTCCCGGATCGCCAGGCCGCCGCCAGCTACTACCACACTCGCCAACGCTTCATCCCCTAGCGGAAGGCTCCGGCGCGCCGAATGCGGTCGCTGTGGCATCATTGCGCGCCTGTCTCATCTCGGCCGTGAACGGGGGTTGCATGAACTGGTATCCCGAGCCCAAGCCGGTGCCTGCCTCGCTTGAGACTGAAGACCTGCAGCTCGAGATGCTGGCACCGGAGCATGTCGATCTGGACTATGACGCGTTGATGTCGAGCCGCGAGCGCCTGATGCGCTGGAGCGGCGGCCGCTGGCCACACGCTGACTTCACGCGCGCCGAGAACCTCGATGACATGGTCATGCACCGGGACGAGATCCTGGCGCGCGAGGCTTTCACCTACACCGTCCTGAACCGCGCCCGGGACCGCTGCGAGGGCTGCGTCTACATCTACCCGCTGGCTCGCACCGAAGAGGAGGCCGGGCGGCTGCCGGCGGGCCTGCCGGCGTCGACCGCGCGGGTGACCTGGTGGGTGCGCGATGACGCGCTGCCGCGGGACCTGGACCGCCAGTTCCTCGCCGGGCTGGTCGACTGGTTCCGTAGCTCCTGGGAATTCGACGCCGTGACGTTCCTGACGCGCGTCGATAACGATCGCGACATCGCGCTGCTTGAAGACAACGGCCTCGAACGCGTCGCTACCGTGCAAGACAAGAACGGGCCAGGTGAGTTCGCCCTCTTCCGGCTGCCGCTCGCCTGAGCCGTCGGGCCATCGGGGCGGCGAGAAGCTACGTACGGCATCTCATCAGAAATACGGATGTGGCGGCTGAGCCGGGG
>DATGQR010000544.1:0-5136 GCA_035304105.1 Thermomicrobiales bacterium
GACGCTTCCAGCTTCCGGATGCCGCTCGGCACATTCGACCAGCGCCCCCAGCCAACCGGCATCAACTTCAGTGTCATCGTTGAGCAGTGCGACGTACGGCGCTGTTCCGTGAGCGATGCCGCGATTGAATGCCCGCACCAGGCCGCGATTTCGGCGCGCCCGCAAGACGATGGCGCCGGGGTGCTCCTGCTGGACGATGGGCAGCGCCGGCCGCTCGCCGCAGTCGTCGACGACGATTAACCGGTAGTCGCGGTACTCCATACGGCGCAGTGCTCGCAGGCAGGCCCTCAATAGTTCCGGGCTGTCGTACGTGGGAATGACCAGGTCGACCGCGGGAGCGGCTAGGTGAGACATCGGCGCAGGGCGTCCCGCCATTCGGGCAGTTCGACGCCGCTGCCCTGGAGGGCGATCGAGGTCATCACGCCATTCGCAGGCGGCGTCGCGGCGCGCTGGTACTCGCTGGCCGGAATCGGGCGGACTGTGGTGGCGAAGCCTCCGATGTCGCGGACGGCCTCCGCCCACTCGAACCAGGACGCGGCTCCAGCGTTCGTCAGGTGATACGTTCCCGGCGGGCAGGTGGAAATGAGACTGATGATCCCGACAGCCAGATCACCCGCGTAGGTCGGGTTGCCGAACTGGTCGCTCACGACGGTCAGTTCGTCGCGCTCCGCCATCAGCCTGCGCATCGTGTTGACGAAGTTGTGGCCTTCTTCAGCGTATACCATCGCGGTGCGGACAATGTACACGTCGCATTCGGCTCGCCCCGCCTCCAGCTCGCCAGCGAGCTTCGATGCGCCATAGACGCTGATAGGGTTGGGCGCATCGAACTCATGATACGGTTCGGCCTTCGTTCCATCGAACACGAAGTTGGTCGAGACGTAGACGAGCGTGGCCCCGGTCCTGGCGGCGGCGCTGGCGACGTGGCGGGTGCCGAGCGCGTTGATGGCGTAGGCGTCCTCGATGCGCGACTCGCAGCCATCGACGTCGGTCATCGCCCCGGCGTGGATCACCAGCCGGGGGCGAACAGTCGCGATCCAGTCGCGAACGGCTGGCCAGCTTCGGAGTTCGACCTCCTTTGAAGAGGTACCCGATATGTCCCAGGTCGCCGGGGAGTGTCGCTGGAGGGCGCGGCCGAGTTGGCCGCTCGCGCCGGTGAGCGCGACCCTGATGCGTTTCGTCACGGGAGCGTGATCCCATCGCCGGCCGACGTGTGGATCTGGCCGTTGTAGAGCAGGATCTGACCGCGCATCAGCGAGAAGATCACGCGCCCCGGGTAGCCGAGATCGCGGTAGGGATCCGGCGTCTCGGGATCAAAGACGAACAGGTCGCCGTCGGAGCCGACCTGAAAGCTTCCCTTGCGGGGATAGATGCCGGCCGCGCGGGCGAGGTTCCCGGATGTGACGGCGGCAATCCGCTCCAGGCTCATTCCGCGCTTGACGTGCCCCTCGTGGTACAGGAAGTGGATGACCGGGAACGCGCGCTGTTCCCCGACGCTGAAGTGCGCTGGCTCGTCACCGAGCAACAGGTCCCACTCGCTGTCGGACAGGCTCCCATCGGTGGCGGGCGTGACAATGCGCAGCCCGTCGATGCTGCTTTTCACGACATCGAGGCATGCCGCGCTGACATCATCGCCCGTCCAGTGAACGGCCGTCGTTCCACCGCGCACGAGGTCCAGGGCGGCATCGTGCGCCGGCAAGCCGGGCTGAATCAGGCCGGGGAAGACGAAGTGCCCGGATGCGTCGACGGTGCGCCAGACGTCGCTTTGGTCGTCGGCGACCACTTCGCCGGCGTGGATCGTCAGCTGACTGATGGCCGGTCCGTCCGGATTGACGAACCGGCCATTGGTGACTCGCGTGTCGAGCGGTTCGGGCGCCACGTGCGCTCCCTAGCAGGCGATGTTGTAGCGCGAGCGGAACTCGGTGACCTCGCCGGTTTCGAGGTTGTAGGAGTGGCGTAGGACACCATCGAGCGAGCCGCCGTAGACGTGGATCGAGTAGGACGGCTCGTCGGCGGGGTTACGGATGAGGTGATAGTCGTCATCCGGCGGAACCAGTCCGCTGATATCGCCCGGGCGGTTGTAGGCGACGCCGATTTCCTCCAGTTCGGCGTAATTGGGCCGCGAGCCGTCATCGAGCCGGCGATAGCGCCGCTCCAGCTCGACGCCCTTCCAGACGCCGACCATGCCCCAGATCAGGTGGTCATGCACCGGGGTACCGTAGCCGGGCCACCAGACCGTCGAGACGACCGACCAGGAGTTGTCCACGGCCTTGGCAAGCATGTAGTTGGCGATGCCGCCCTCGACGGGCACCTGGAACTTCTCCTCCAGCCAGCTCATATCCGCGATAAGCTCACTGAAGTGCGGGATGGCCTCCTCGACGACGGCGGCTGCGTTGACTGTCCCGTTCGTGTGCTTGCGAACGATCTGGTCCAACGTGTTCGTGAACTTGTCGAGCGCGACGTTTGTCGTTTCAATCGCCATCGGCGTACCTCCTCGGGTCGGCGAACAAACTGGCGCGGAATTGAAATGCGATAACGCTATCATGATCCTAGCATAGGGCTAGATGAGAGCCAGACCGGGAGGGAAGCACTGAATGGCGAGCACGATTACCGTCGATGAGCTGCGCGCGATGCGCGAATCCCAGACGCCGCACGCGCTGATCGACGTTCGCGAAAAGGGTGAGTTCGTCCAGCGGCACATCTTCCGGGCGGTGCCGATCCCGCGCGGATTGCTGGAGATCCGAATGCGACAGCGCGTCCCGGTGCGTGACGTCCCGATCATCCTCTACGACGTCGACGGTCATCGCGCCGGGCTGGCGGCCGAGACGTTGGAGGCGATGGGCTATCAGGATGTTCGTCTCCTGGACGGCGGCCTGGAAGCCTGGGCCGCGGCCGGGGGGCGCACCGACTACGGCACCAACGTGCCCGGCAAGGATTACGGCGAAAAGGTGGCCGTCCAGCGCAAGACGCCGCACCTGACGCCACAGGAGATCGTCGAGCGGCAGAAGCGCGGCGAGCGCATCCTGATCCTCGACTCGCGCACTCGCGAGGAGTACGAGCGCGCCCACGTGCCCGGCGCGTTCAATGTCCCGGGGGCGGAACTGCCGATCCGCATCCGCACGCTGATCGACGCGCCAGAGAACAAGGACGCGACGATCGTCGTGAACTGCGCCGGCCGCACCCGCAGCATCCTCGGCGCCGACGTACTCATCCGCATGGGGATGAAGAACCCGGTCTACGCATTGGAGAATGGCACGATGGCCTGGACGATGGCCGGCTTCGAGCTCGAGTCCGGGCCCGGCGCAGATGTCGATGTGGCGGATGCCCCGTCGGCACACGCTGTGGCTCGCGACTTCGCGAACAGGGTGGCGGAAGAAGACGGTGTGGGCTCGATGTCGATCGATGAGTTCGAAGCCCTGCAGGCCTCGGGCGCCCTGCACTACGCCCTCGATGTGCGCTTGCCGCAGGAGTACGACGCGGGGCATATCCCGGGCTCGATTTCGCTTCCCGGTGGCCAGATCGCGCTGGCGGCCGACGAGATCGTGGCGGTCAATCAAGCGCCGGTCGTGTTGATCTCCAACAGCGACGTGCGCGCCAAGATTTCCGGTTCCTACGCGAAGCAGATTGGCTACCCGAACGTGATGGTGCTTGAGGGCGGAATCGAGGGCTGGCAGGCGTCGGGGCGGGAGCTGGTGACCGACGAACCCGCTCCGGAGGTGTTCGGGCTGGCTGAAGCGCGCGAGCGCACCCGTAGTATCGCTCCGGAGGAACTACAGGCCGTCGTCGAAGCGGGCGGGTCGCTGATCGTCGACGTGAAGGGCAGCGGCGACTATGCCCTGGATCACATCGCGGGGTCGCGCTGGGTGCCGCGCGGAGACCTGGAGCGTCGCATCGGCAAGTACGCCGAGAACAAGGGGCAGCCCATCGTGGTGACCGACAACGACGGGACGCGCGCCGCGCTGGCGGCCGCGACCCTGCAGGATCTCGGCTACACCGACGTGCGCTGGCTCGACGGCGGCCTGGACGCCTGGCGCGCGGCCGGCTACGAGACGGTGCAGGGACTCGACGGCGCTGACGTACCGCTCAAGGAAGCCAAAGATGACGTCGAAATGATCGGCCGGATCGGCCCCCTGGCGCGCACGCGCCAGGACATGCTCGACTACCTGGAATGGGAGATCGAGCTGGGTCATAAGTACGAGACAGAAACGCAGTAGAACTGATTGGAAGCGAGATAGTGTTGCGACTTGGCGCGCACATGTCGGTTGCCGGTGGGCTGGAAAAGGCCTTCGACCGGGCGGCGGAAGTTGACTCAGATGCGGTGCAGATCTTCACCGCCAATCAGCGGCAATGGAAGGGCCGCGCGATCAGTGACGAAGAGGCTGAGCTCTTCAAGGCGCGTCAAGTCGAGACGGGCATCTGCCCGGTCGTGTCGCACAACTCGTATCTGATCAACCTCGCCTCGCCCAAAGACGACCTCTGGGAGAAGTCGATCGATGCGATGCGCCTGGAGCTCGAGCGCTGTGAGCTGCTAGGCATTCCGCTGGTCGTGACGCACCCCGGCGCGCACACCGGCTCAGGCCGCGGTGCCGGAATCGAGCGGATCGCGCAGGCGCTGGACCGGCTCCACACGGACCTGCCGGGCTACAACGTCGTCACCTTGCTGGAGACGACAGCCGGCCAGGGCACGACGCTGGGCTCAGAATTCGAAGACCTGGCCGAGATCATCAGCCGCGTTGCCGAGCCAGAGCGCCTGGGCGTTTGCTTCGACACCTGCCACACCTTCGTCGCTGGCTACGACTGCCGCACGCCGGAGGCTTACGCCGAGACGATGGCGCGCTTCGACGAGATCGTCGGGCTTGAGAGTATCCGCGCATTCCACTTCAACGACACGGAGATGGAACTGGGCAGCAAGCGTGACCGCCACCACTACATCGGCCAGGGCCAGATCGGAGCTGAGGGCTTTCGCAACTTCATGAATGATGCGCGCTTCGAGGGTCTCCCGGCGCTGCTGGAGACCGATAAGAGCGACGACCTCCACGAGGACCGCGAAGCGATCGAGTTGCTGCGCTCGCTGGTTGCCTGAACGAGTGCTGGCCAACGCAAAACGGGAGGCGGCGAGTCTCGCCGCCTCCCGTTTTG
>DATGQR010000545.1:0-3458 GCA_035304105.1 Thermomicrobiales bacterium
GATGACGACCACCGGCAGATGCAGGCTGGGAATGACGTTGCGGACGTCGATTTGAGCGTTCATGCGGTTCAGCGCGACGACGGCGCCGGGGCTGGCGCTCATCCGCTCGAAGCGCGCCCACCACTCGCGCTGGCTCGCATCGCCGGCGACGCTGGGCGCGAAGAAATCGAGAAACCGTGATAGTGGAGAGCCCCAGGTCTTGCCAAGGCGCTCGACCTCCGCCCGGATGTCGGCGGGTGAGGGATCGAGTGGGAGGGCGTCCTCCGGCCGGGTGGCAGCGAAGGTGCCGTACAACACCAGGGAACGGGTGCGCTGTGGGTAGGTCGCCGCGAAGAGCATTGACATCGGCCCGCCCTCGGAGACGCCGACCAGCGTCGCGCGCTCGACGCCTTCGGCATCCATAACCGCGCGGATGTCGTCGACCCGCTGCTCGAGCGTGCCGGCCGCGACCCGGTCGGACATGCCGGTGCCGCGCTTGTCGAAGACGATCACCCGCGCGCTAGCGGCGAGTCCAGAGTAAAAGCGCACCGCGCCGGGGTGCTCCCACTCGATCTCGCGATGGGACACCGATCCGGGCGTGACGACGAGATCCAGCGGGCCGTCGCCAAACACCTGATAGGCGATGGCGACATCGCCGCTGAGCGCGTAGCGCACGGGAGGCGGGCCAGCGAGCGCCGGCGTTCCGGGACTGCTGCGGCCATCCAGCCGCGCCGAGGCGAGCAGGTCGGCGATCCACTCCGCGGTAACGGTGACGCCGGCCAGAGGGCCATCCGTGAAGCGGCGAAAGAGGCCTCGCTCCCGGGCCAGGGCGATGATCGCAGCTTCGGCATGCGCCGAGGGGATCGTTTCACCCGCCTCCCAGCGCCTGACGGTCGCGCGACCGTACCCGAGCTGATCCGCCCAACTCTCCTGGGTGATGCCACGCGCTTCGCGCAGGGCGCGCAGCGCCTGACTCCAGTACGGCCTGTCGGTCGAGCCGGAACGTCGAGCGTGAGCCAAAGTTGAGCCCTCAATGAGCGCAAAGCGACCCGCCGGGGCGCCTTCCTCCACCTACGATCGATGCAGGCCTAACCATAGCTGGTGATGAGGAGAACTTCCACGGAGCGCAACGGGCTCAGAGAGTGAGGTAGGGACATGGTAGCAACGCGAGGCATCGCCGATGCGAAGATCGAGCAGCTTGAGGAGCGGGTGCGCGGCCAGATACTGCGCCCGGGGCAGCCGGGCTACGACGACGCCCGGACGATCTGGAACGCGATGATCGACCGCCGGCCGGCGCTTATCGTCCGCTGCGCTGGCGCGAGCGACGTCATTGCCGCCGTGCAGTTCGCCCGGGAGCATGAGCTGCGCATCTCGGTGCGCGGCGGGGGTCACAACGTTGCCGGCAGCTCGCTCATCGATGACGGCCTGATGATCGACCTCTCGCAGATGAAGAGCATCCGCGTCGACCCGGCCGGGCGCACGGCGCGCGTCGAGCCCGGCGTGCGCTGGGGCGAGCTGGATGCCGAGGCCCAGGCGTTCGGCCTGGCGACCGTCGGCGGCACCGTCAAGACCACCGGCATCGCCGGGCTCACGCTCGGCGGGGGCTTCGGGTGGCTCACCGGCAAGCACGGCATGACCATCGACAACCTGCTCTCGGCCGACGTCGTTACCGCCGACGGTCAGCTGGTGCACGCGAGCGAGACGGAGCATCCCGACCTGTTCTGGGCACTGCGCGGAGCCGGGGCGAACTTCGGCATCGTCACCTCGTTCGAGTATCGCCTCCACCCGGTGGGCCCCTTGATCCTCGGCGGCATGGTGATTTATCCCATCGAGCAACTCCGCGAGATGCTGCGCTTCTACCGCGACTTCGCCCCCAGCGCGCCGGACGAACTGACGGTCTACGCGGCGGCCGTCACGACGCCGGACGGGATGCCGGCGGCGGCGCTGGCGCTCTGCTACTGCGGCGATCTCGAGGCTGGCAATCGCGTCATCGAGCCAGTGCGCGCGTTCGGGCAACCAATCGTCGACGCGCTGGGCCCGATGCCGTACATGGCGCAGCAGGAGCTCCTGAGCCGGGTCTTCCCGGACGGCCGGCAAAACTACTGGAAAGCCGGGCTAACGGCGACGCTCACCGATGAGGCCATCGAGACGATCGCCGAGTACGCGCCGCGTGTGCCGTCCCCGCTGACCGCCATCGTGATCGCCTGCAGCGGCGGAGCGGCCGCGCGCGTGGCGCCGGATGCGATGGCCTACTTCCACCGCTCCGCGATCTACAACCTCATGATCCTCTCACACTGGGAAGACCCAGCCGACAACGACCGCAACGTCAGCTGGACGCGGGAGTTCTTCGAGGCCGTGCAGCCCCACCTGTCCGGGGGCGTGTACGTCAACGACCTGAACGACCCGCGAGACGAGGGCGATGCCCGGGTGCGAGCGGCCTACGGCGGCAACTACGCGCGTCTCGCCGCGCTCAAGGCGCAGTATGACCCGACCAACTTCTTCCGGCAGAACCAGAATATCCCGCCCGCTCCTTCCCGCCGGTAGATCCGCGCACGGTCGCACAGTAGCCAGATGACCGCGATATTGAGGGTCTGGGCCGTCGGGACAGCATGACCTGCTGTCCCGATGCGGCCCGGTCTGAGATAATGGCCGGGAGTCTCCCCTTGATGTCATCGACGGGAAATCGCCATGGCTACGACCGACAGACGGCACATCGTGCTCGAACCACCGGCGGGCACTGGGAATGCCGGGCTCTGGGTGGCGGCGCTGGATGATACGCGCCGGCGCACCCTCGAAATGCTGGACGGCCTCGACCCCGCATGGGTCGACGCACCCGCCGCGCCGCTGCAGCACACCATCGGCACGCTGCTCTATCACGTCGCGCTAATCGAAGCGGACTGGCTCTACGTCGAGATCCGCGAGGAGGACTACCCGGACGACGTCGTCGCGCTCTTGCCCTGGGAGGACCGCGACGCGCGGGGCCGGCTCACTCATGTGACCGGCGTGACGCTGGAGGCGCACCTGGAGCGGCTGGCGGCCGTGCGGGAGCGGCTGCGGGCGACCTTACTGGCGATGGGCGACGAAAAGTTCGCGGCGGCGCGCGAGATCCCCGACGCCACCGTGTCCACCGCCTGGGTGGTCAACCACCTGATGCAGCACGAAGCCGAGCACCGCGGAGAAATGGGGCAAATTCTCGCCACAATCGCCCGTTCGGCGTCCAGCTAGTCCCCGCCCGCGGCGCGCAAGCGTAATCGGATTCACCTGACCGCACTCGAGCGGAGCGCGACGATGCGCGAAATTCCCCATACCGCCGGGAAACTACTTCCCCCAAATGGACGCTTTCATCAATAGACTGCGGACACTACCAGCCAGATCCTTGTGCCTGTCACGCGACGGCGCGTGACGGGACGAGATATGCCAAAGGAGGCAGATATGATCCTGGTATCCGGCGGAGCGCGACGGCGCCTGTTTGCCACGCT
>DATGQR010000546.1:0-9634 GCA_035304105.1 Thermomicrobiales bacterium
CCGGATGGCGGCGGTGTGGTCACAGCAGGCAGCGCAGATGCCACGGGCGCAAGGGCCAGTGCAACGGCCGCGTTGAAGGCATTGGAGGACGAGTCGTGCAGGACTACGCAGCAGGTTGCGAAGGCGGCTCGCACCGGCTCCGGCTGATTGCGCGAGGAACGCCGCGACGACATTCTTGGAAGACAGAACGGCGATGGAGTTCGCCAGATCCGCGGCCTGGCCGCTGATGACTCCTCCCCTGCCCATGAGGCGGGGGAGGTCGTTTCTTTCAGAGGAGGATGCATGCTGCTTCTGTACCTGGCGGCCGGTGGCGCCATCGGGACTGTCGCGCGGTTCGCGTTGTCAGGCTGGGTCTACGACCGTGCGGCAGAGGGATTCCCGTGGGGGACATTTGTCGTGAATGCCGCCGGCTCGCTGCTGATTGGCTTCGTGCTCCGAATGCTCGATGTCGTGACGGTGACGCCGGAGATGCGCGGCTTCCTCACCGTCGGCCTGCTGGGTGGGTTCACGACGTTCAGTACGTACACATGGGAGACGGTGACGCTCGTCCGGGACGGCCAGTGGACGGCCGCCGGTGCATATGCCTTGGGCAGTCTGTTCGTAGGTGTGCTCGCTGTGCTCATGGGCGTCGCCCTCGCCGCACTGCTCATTCGACTCACGGCACTGCAATGACCGCCGTCCCGACCAGAATCTGAACATGGACGCGCTCAGGATTCAGAAACGCTGTCGTCGTGCGTCCGCCGCTGCGTCTCGAAGCCGGGAGACACGCCGCGATGGGCCGGGTCGTCATGCCGATGCCATACGGTGTCCTGATGCAGTCCGGCAGCGGCTTCGCGTTCACGCACGTATTCATGGAACCGCGGTCTGAGTTCGTCACTGAGGAGTCGCTCGATCTGCTCCTCGTGACGGTCGGCGGTCGTATGGAAATGAACCGCGTCGACGCGCAGCCGATCCCGCTGCAGGGAATTATCGACGGCGTCGTACTCCGCCTTCAGTTCCACGATGGTAACGAGTGCTGCATTCAGCACATGGAAGTGCGGCTCGATCATGTCGAGCGCAGTGCTGTCAAAGCCCCGTCTTGCGAGGTCGCGCAGCACGATCACCGGCGGGCCTTCGCGGGTCGCCGGCTCATACGGAAGGTGCGTACTCACAGGCGCGGGTGTTCTGTTCAGCCAGTCGGGCGGCGAGAACATGAAGGTGATGAGCAGTGCCCATCCGAGCATCGCCCCCCCGACGAGAAGTCCCAGACGCCAACCTCGCAGCCCAACATCAGCTTCAGACACCGCTGTCCTCCTCCTCCACCCGGTCGTGCTCGATCTGCAGGGTCACGTGCGCAATGCCGAAACGCTCATGCAGCGCCTTGCGAGCGGCCTTCAGCACCGCAGCACGCTCGGAGGCACCCGGTGCGACGAGGTGAGCGGAAAGGCTGACGATGCCGCTCGTGATGGTCCACACATGGAGATCATGCACCTCCTCTACGCCGGCAACGTCAAGAAGCGAATCGCGTACGTCATCCACGTCGATTCCCGTCGGCGCACTCTCCATCAGCACGCTGACAGTCTCCTTGAGCAGGCTCCACGAGCTGTATACGACGAGCAGCCCGATCGCGATGGAAGCTACCGGATCGGCCCAGCGCCAGCCGAACAGCCAGATCACGGCACCGGCAGCAATCGCCCCCGATGCTGCCGAGTGCGTCCGTCATGACGTGCAGCCAGGCACCCCGCACGTTCAGGCTCTCGTTCCGCCCCGCATTGAGTATCCAGAGTCCGACGAGATTCACAACGAGTCCGCCCGTGGCAATCCCCATCATCAGCGCGCCCTGAACCTCAGGCGGTTCCCCGATGCGCTTGAATGCCTCGAGGAAGATGAAGATCGAAATGGCGACGAGGGTCGCGCCGTTGACCAGCGCGGCGAGAATCTCGGTGCGATAGTAGCCATAGGTGTATGACGATCTGGCCGGCCGTGCCGCCAGCCAGATCGCGAAGAGGCTGAGCGCCAGCGCTCCCGCATCCGAGAGCATGTGACCCGCGTCGGCGAGCAGCGCCAGCGAATTCGTGAGCAGGCCGCCGACGACTTCCGCGACCATGTAGAGCGTGACCAGCCCGAGCGTGATCGCGAGCCTCCGGCTGTTCGCGGTTCGACCGGCTCCGTGGTCGTGACCAGCACCCATTATCGAGGTTCCTTTCCGTTGCCATTCAACAGCCTCATGAGACTCCTGCCGGCTCGGGTTCCGCCAGGGCCCACTCCTCCGCGCTGCGGTGGCGCGGCGGCTTCGTCGGCCAGCGTCGCTCGAAGAGCAGGTAAAGGATTGGCAGGACAAGCAAGGTCAGCAGCGTACTCGTGATGAGGCCGCCGATCACGACGGTCGCAAGGGGTCGCTGCACCTCGGCGCCCGCGCCCCACGAGATGGCCATCGGCAGGAACCCTATGCTCGCCACCATGGCTGTCGTGAGAACCGGTCGCAGACGTGTCATGCCGCCTTCGCGTACTGCTTCTTCCAGCGTGCGGCCCTCGCGCCTGAGCTGGTTGATATAGGTGACGAGCACGACGCCGTTCAGCACCGCGACACCGAACAGAGCGATGAAGCCGACGCCCGCGGAGATGCTGAACGGCATGCCGCGCAGAAGCAGAGCCAGCACGCCACCCACGGCCGCCAGAGGAATGCCAGTGAATACGAGAACTGCCTGGCCCAGCGAGCCGAACGTCGCGAATAGCAGCAGGAAGATCAGCAACAGCGACAGCGGCACCACGACCATGAGTCGGCGTGAGCCGCGCTCCAGGTTCTCGAACTGGCCCCCGTACTCGACCCTGTAGCCGCTCGGCAGATCGATCGCGCCGGTTGCGAAGAGCCCGCGCACTTCGTCAACGAAGCTCCCTATGTCACGACCACGCACATTCCCCTCCACGATGATCAGGCGTGATCCGTTCTCGTGACTGATCTCGGCAGGCCCGTTCACTTCCTGGACGGACGCGAGCTGACCGAGCGGTACACGTTCGCCAGCGGGCGCCGAAACGAGCAGGTTGGAGATGGCTGCCCGGTCGTGTCGGGCAGGCTCGGGGAATCTCACCACGAGCGCGAAGCGACGTTGACCTTCGAGGATCACCGTTGCCTGGGCGCCACCCACGGCCTCGACCGTCTGCATCACGTCGGATGCATTGATGTTGTAGCGAGCAAGCTCCTCCGGTCGGACCACGATCTCGAGCTGCGGCATGCCTTCGAGCTGCTGTGCCTTGAAGCCGCTGGCACCCTCCAGCCGCGACACGGCACCGACCACTTCCTCAGCCATGCGGCTCAGCACGTCCAGATCGTCACCGAAAATCATGATTGCCAGGTCGCTCCGCACGCCGGCGACCAGCTCGTTCACCCGCAGTTCGATCGGCTGGCTGAAACCGTATACCAGGCCCGGAATGCGCTCCAGCTCCTCGGCCATCACGGCTTCCAGCTCCTCCTTGTGGTCCGCCCGCGTCCACTCGCTCTTCGGCTTCAGCATCACGAAGACGTCGCTGATGTTCACGCCCATCGGATCGGTGGCGATCTCGGCACGACCGGTCTTCGAGACGACGTCCTCGATCTCGTCCGGGAACTCGGCGAGCAGGCGCTGCTCGACGAGTGTCGACTGTCGCACGGATTCTTCGAGTGACACGCTCGGCAGGCGGAGGATCTGTATCGCCAGCGCACCCTCGTCGAGCCTCGGCACGAATTCTGACCCGAGGAGGGGAAACACGAGCGCTGCGGCTCCGACGGCACCGGCGGCACCGGCCAGCACGGTCCTGCGTCGCTCCAGCGCCCAGCCGAGAACCGGCTCATAGAGCCGCCGCGCACGCTGCATGAGCCACGGGTCCTTCTCCTCGACACGGCCGCGCAGGAACACGGCGATGAGCACCGGCGTGAGCACGTAGGTCAGGATGAGTGCACCGATGAGCGCGAAGACAACGGTTGCCGCCATCGGGCGGAACAGCTTCCCCTCGGTGCCCTGGAGCGCGAGGATCGGAAGGTAGACGACGATGATGATGCCGACACCGAACAGGATTGGCCGGGCCACCTCAACGCACGAATCGTAGACGGCACGCATGAAACCCTTGCGTTCGTCGTCATGCGCGGCGAGGTGTCGCATCGAGTTCTCGGTCATGACGACGGACCCATCGACGATCAGGCCGAAGTCGATGGCGCCGAGGCTCATGAGACTGCCCGCAATGCCGGCCTGTACCATCGCACTCACGGCGAACATCATTGACAGCGGGATGGCAGCCGCGACGATGAGTGCCGCGCGGATGTTGCCGAGCAGGAGAAACAGGACGACGACAACGAGGATCGCGCCCTCGATGAGGTTGCGGTTGATCGTCTTCAGCGTGCGGTTCACGAGGTCGGCGCGATCATAGAATGCCCGCAGCTCGACACCGTCCGGCAGCGTTGCCTGGACCTGCTCGAAGCGCTCCTTCACCCGCTCGACCACGGTTCGCGAGTTCTCGCCCATCCGCATCATCACGATCCCCGTCACGACCTCACCGCGCCCGTCCTTCGTGACTGCACCCTGACGGATGGTGGAGCCGATGACGACATCCGCCACGTCGCCCACGTGTACCGGCGTGCCGCCGCGCGTCGTAACCACGATCTGCCGGATCTGCTCCAGGTCCTGCACCTGGCCGACGCCGCGCACCACGAGCTGCTCGGCACCCCGCGTGATGTAGCCGCCACCGGCGTTCACATTGTTGGCCGCGATTGCGTCCAGCACCTGGTTCAACGTGAGGTTGTACTGCACGAGGGCGTCGGGCCGCAGCAGCACCTGGTACTGCTTCTCGAACCCGCCGAAGGAGTTCACTTCCGCAACGCCATCCACGCTGCGCAGCTGCGGGGCCACGACCCATTCCTGGAGGGTGCGTAGCTCAGTGGCGTCCAGGCTGTTCGACTCGAGCGAGTACTGGAAGATCTCTCCCAAACCGGTGGACACCGGACCCATTTCGGGTGACCCCAGGGTGGATGGGATTGCCTCGCGGGCTTCCTGGAGGCGCTCCTGCACGAGCTGACGCGCGAAGTAGATGTCCGTCCCCTCCTCGAACACGAGGGTGACCTGCGACAGGCCGAACTTGGAGATCGAGCGGATCTCCTCCAGCCGCGGCAGGCCGAACATGGACAGCTCCACCGGGAGCGTGATCTGGCGTTCCACCTCGATGGGAGAAAGCGCAGGCGCATTCGTATTGACCTGCACCTGCACGTTCGTGACGTCGGGAATGGCGTCGATCGGCAGGCGCAGCATCGACCAGATCCCGACACCGATGAGCAGCCCGACGAGCGCCAGCACGAGTACCCGCTGTTTCAGCGCAAACGCAATGATCCTGTTCATGTGCGCCTCAATGCCCGTGCTCGCCGATCTCGCCTTCGGCGAGTTCGGATCTCAGCAGGAAGCCGCCGGCCACCACGATGCGCTGGCCGGGCTGAAGCCCCGCGAGGATGCGCGTACGGTTGCCGGGAAGTGTTTCTCCGGTTGTCACGTCCACTGCGCGAAACTGGCCGGGCGCACCACCTGGAACGAATACGACGGTGCGGCCCTCGAGCATCTGGACCGCACCTTCCGGAACGGCTGTGATCGCTGCATTGGATCCGCCGACGGCGATCTCCGCCCTCGCGAACATGCCCGGCTTCAATGCGCCGTCAGCATTCGGAACTTCCACGCGCGCCTGTACGGTGCGCTTCTCGGGCGACACCACACTTCCGATGTAGACGATCGTGCCGGGAAAGACACGCGCGCCGTATGCCGCCGTGGTCACCGCGACCGGCTGCCCGATGGCCACCCGACCCAGATCTCGTTCGTAGATGTCCAGCTCGATCCAGACGCGGCTGAGATCTGCAACCGTAAAGAGCTGCTCCGACGGGCCGACGACCTCCCCCCGCGTCGCATGCATCTCGACCACTACGCCGCCGAACGGCGACGTGACTGCGAACTGTCCCCCTTCGCCGTTGCCGGCGCCGAGCGCCCGCAGCCGCTCGCCCGCTCGCAGCAGCGAGGCCTGCTGCCGGCGCAGCTCGGCCTCCGCATCGAGTAGCTCCCTGCGGCTCGAGACGCCCTGAGCTTCCAGCCGTCGTTCGCGCTCGTAATGCTCCCGAGCGATCTCGACCAGCCGCTCGGCCTCGTGCAGGTCGGCTCGCAGTGCACCCACCTCGGGGCTCTCGAGGATGGCCAGAACGGCACCGCTCGCGACGCGTGTGCCGGGCTCCGCTCGCAGGGCGAGGATCCGGCCCTCGGTACGGGGGCCGATGTGGCTGACTCGCGCCTGGTCGTAGGTGATGCTGCCGGTGACAGCGAGCTGCGCGGACTGCACGGTGTCCACGGTTCCGAGCATGATCCCGGCGGCCGCGATTCCTGCGGAGTCGAGCTGAACGACCTCCTCGTGGGCTGTCTCGGCTGTCGCTTCTTCTGAGCCTTCGCTGTCATCGGAGCAGCCGATCAGGGGAATCAGCAGCGCGAGCAGCAGGGCAGGGCGCCTGGTGCACCCGCGTTCTCTATCGTTCATCGGAGTCATTGTCCATTCGAAGAGGCGCACCGATGGCGGCCTCGAGGTTTGCCAGTGCGGTGCGCGCAGCCAGCCACGCATCCAGATAGTCCAGCTCTGCTTCGAGAAGCTGGTTGCGGAGTAGCAGAATCGTCGGCAGGTCGGATTTCCCCTCGCGGTACGCGATTTCGAGCAGCCGCTGGTTCTCCCTGGCGGGGACCAGCACTGCGGACTCGAGGATCTCGAGCTCCTCGCGTGCGAGCGCATACGCGTGCGCCGCAGACGCGACCTCGTTGCGGATGCGAACGTCCGCGGCCGCCACCTCCGCCTGAGCGCGCGTCACGTCGGCTGTGCGCGCCGCCGTTGCTCCGCGGTTCCGATTCCACAACGGGATGGGCAGGCCGACGACGAACCCGACCTGCGTCTGGCCGGTGGCGTCCTCGCGTTCGGCGAGGATTCCGACCGTCGGGTTGGGTATCGCCGCCCTGCTCGCGAGTGTCGCTGTGCGTTCTGCCGCCGTCACGGACGCACGCAGCGCTGCAAGGTCCGGCCGCTCCGCCATCGCGCGCGCGATCAGCGAGTCCGTCTCAGGCGCTGCCGACGCTAACGCCCTCCCGGAAGTGATGACGGCGATCGGCTGCTGCGGTGGCAGCCCGAGCAGGCTCCTGAGCTCGTGCTCCGCGTCGGCTGCGAGCCGCCGTGCGGTGAGCAGCTTCGCGCGGGACCGGCCGAGCTCGACCTCGGCCAGATTCGCCTCCAGCGTGCTGATCTCACCCTCCGCGAGCTGGGTTCGGACCGCGGTGAGCAGATCGTTCTGAAGCCCGATGATCTGCTCCATCACCTTGACTTGCTCCCGCGCAGCGGCGGTCCGAAAGAACGCGGCGTGCACATCACGCTGAACGGCTCGGCCGGCGTCCAGCCTCAGGTATTCGACGGCAGAGAGCTGGGCCGCGGCTGCTGCAACACGAGCACCTCGCTGGCCGCCGATCTCGATCTCCTGTGTCAGGGCGCTACGGTATCCACCGAGCTGCCCGGAGGCGTTCAGCGCCTCGAACTCCGCCTCCGGGTTCGCACCAAGGGCACGGGCTTGTCGTAGATCGCCGCGCGCGCCAGCAACGCGGGCGCGAGCCGCCAGAACGATCCCGTTGCGCTCCAGCGCCATCCGCTCAGCTGCCTCGAGGGTGAGGCGCAGCGTGTCCGATCGGATGACCGCGACAGGAGGCGTGGGTGGCTGGATGGCGGATGCACGCGCGGCGATGGCGAAGCCCGCGAAGGCAATCGCAGTGATGACGATGTGTCGCACGAATGTGGCTCCTTCAGACCGCAGCGCACGCAGTCAGCGGCGCGCACGGCTGTTCACGGTGATCAACTGGCGTGAACGGCTCCCGGTGCTCAGCGCACCGGGTGCTCACGCACGAACGTGTCGATCAGCCGAGAATCGGAGGGCGGAGCAAGGATTGAGTGTCGCTGGGGGTCAGCACGACATCATCGATGAATGACGTCGTGGTCATCGCGTGCGCAAGTGCGAACGCGAAGTTGCTCGGCACAGGCGTGCCATGCTGATGGGTACAGTGGTCGCTGGTGGTTCCGTGCGAGTGACCGGGACCGTGATCTTCGTGATCCGAGCCCTGATCCTCGTGTCCGTGATCACCAGTCGAGCTCTGCGCGTGCGCAGCGGCTACTTCGACGGACTCATGGTGCACGGCGCCATCGCGCAGCTCACCTACAACCTGCTCGGCGTCGAAGCTGCCACCTGCGAGCAGCGCAATGAGCGCCACAAGCGCGCGGAGTCGCCGAGCGATCCTCATGCGTCCGGCACCTCGTAGCGCCCACACGCCTCGACGCCGCAGGCAATGTCGTTCAGTAGAGTCCCGGCGAGAGCGAGCAGATCCTCCACCCGTGCATCCGCAAGACCGTAGAACGCAAAGCGGCCACGCTGTTCCCGTACGACCAGGCCGCAGTCGAGCAGGCACGCCATGTGGTTCGACACATTCGGCTGCGTCAGACCGGTAGCCGAGACGACCTCACTGACGCTGCGCGGACCTTCACGTAGCGCCTCGAGGATCGCGAGTCGCGACCCGTCGCTCAACCCGCGGAAGAGCTTGGCCTTTGTCTTCAGTGCTACGTCGGTTGCGGTCGACACAGGGTCTCGGTTCCGGTAACGAATCAGTGTTGGATGATATGTCGAGCTGCGAGAACGGTCAATGGGGGGCGTTAGCGATTGACAGCGAGCAGAGTTCCGACCATATATCAGCTAGTACTGATACGTTGCAGGAGCGGCATGACTGAGCTCATAAACTCGCGTGACTCCAATGAAGCGGCCCGGTGCACGCTGGCAGTATCCGGGATGGACTGCTCGAGCTGCGCGGACACGGTGGAAAAGGCCCTTCGGCAGCTCGAGGGTGTGGAGGACGTGCGCGTCGATGTCCTCGGAGGCCGCGTCATGGTTGAGTATGCCGAAGGCAAGCTCGCGCGTGGCGACCTGGCGGGCGCGATCAACCGCGTCGGCTACCGGGCAAAGGACTTGACAGACACATCGCGACGCGAGGTGTTCGAGGTCGAGGGGCTGGACTGCGCCGACGAGGTGCGCCTGATCGAAGGGAAGCTCGGCAATCTGCCGGGCGTAACCAGCCTCGGCTTCGACCTGGTACGGGGGCGTCTCACCGTCGAGGGCGAGATCACGGCGCCGGAGGTGGAGCGGGCTGCCGCGCAGTTGGGGATGCGCGCGCGGCTGATTGGGGAAGAGCGCGAGGAATATAGCTGGTGGCAGCGGCACGGCCGTCTAGCGCTCGCCGCGGTCTCCGGCGTGCTGTGGGTGCTGTCGCTTATCGCCGGTTCTGGTCTGCACAACGAGAGCGCGGCTGCTGTACTGGCTGTCGGCGCGATGGTGGCCGGCGGCTGGTACATCATCCCGCGAGGGATTCGTGCGGCGATGAACCGTGCCCTCGACATGAACTTCCTGATGTCGATCGCGGCCGTCGGCGCACTGTTCATCGGCGAATACGAGGAGGCCGCGTCCGCGCTGTTCCTGTTCGCGGTCGCGCAGCTCCTCGAGACGTACTCGATGGATCGTGCACGCAACGCGATCAAGGCGCTGATGGATCTCTCGCCGGCGGAGGCGACAGTAGTTCGAGACGGACGCGAG
>DATGQR010000547.1:0-3392 GCA_035304105.1 Thermomicrobiales bacterium
CCGCGAGATCGGGTGTTCGTTCACCCTCGCGCCCATTATAGCCCCTGCCCCTCGGGCATCGCGGAGCTGACCCGCCGGGGCCTAGAATGGCGCGGCAGCTGAGACGCTGAGATTGGAGTGGCGCACATGGCCGGTTTCCACGCGTACCTGATCGACCGCAGCGGCGACGGTTTCTATGACGACGCCGCGACGCGCTTCGTCGTCGCGCCGGATGAGCCGGGACGCGCGTTCTGGAGCCGCCTCTTTGACCTGGCGGCGCTGATCGGCCTCGAGTGCCACGCGCTGCCGCTGCCGCTCTTCCTCAGCGCGCCCGTGAGCGAGAATGACCAGGAAATCGTTGAACTGCGAACGCTGGATGACCTCGACCGGCTCTGGCCTGCCGACAGCGAGCCGGGGACGCGAAGCGAGCAGGTGGAGGACTATCGCCGGAAGCCGTCGGGCGACATGTTGGACCTGTTCGCTCCAACGGGAATGCTGGCGGACGAGGACGGCGACCTGCTGCCCGATAACACCGCCGTGGGGTTCGATGTGCCGGATAAGCTTCCGGTGGAGGTCGGCGCGGCGCTGGCGAACCTCGCGGCCCGGATCGGGCTGGAGTCGGGCGGGGTGAGCCTACCGCTGCTGGACGAGGCGGAGCGGATGCTGCGCGTCCGCCTCGGCGACGGCCCGGGAGAACTGCGGGCGGCCGGGGACGACTGGGAGGTTGAGGGCGCGCCAGGAGAGGTCGCCGCGCTGCTGAAAGAAATCAGCGCCGGTTGGCCGCATTTCGGCGCCCCGGAGACGGCGGGAGCGCGCTACGGCGTCGAGGCGCTCGGCCGGGCGTTGGCCGGCGACCTGCCACGCCCCCCGGAGCCGGGGCCGGTGCTCTGGGAACTGCACTGGTCCGACGAGCCGGAGACGGCGCGGCTGCTGGATGCGCTGGAGCGGGAGATCCTGCCGCACATTGGTTCGGCCACTGATGTGGAAATCGTCGCCTTCGCCTGTGAGCCGCCGGTCGTTCGCAGGCAGTTCGCCGGGGAAATCGAAGAGCGGCTGCGGGCCGCGGGTGTCGCCGAGCCACGGGTGACGGTGCTCTCGGCGTTTAAGGCAGGGCTCTCCTGGTTGCGCGAGGTGGTGCTGCCGGAACTCTCGGATCGGGACGTCGCGCGGCTGCGGGTGGAGTATCGGCGCTTTGAGCCGGAGACCGGTGGTGAGCCGCACCTCGACATGTCGATTCGCTGGCTGCAGGAACTCTTTCCCGGCAACGAGATCGCGGCGGCCGCCATCGGGATCCCACTGGACGCCGTCGAGATGGTGGAGTCGAGCGCATCGGAAGGGCCGATCTATCGGGCCGAGGCGTTTGATACCGCTGGCGCGAGCCTGGGCCACTGGGAGTGTGACCTGCTCTCCTACGCGATGCCGTTTCTCCCGAACGCGCCCGGCAATGGGCTGGTGCAGGTGACGACCGGCGGGTTGCTCGCGCAAATCGATGGGGAAACGCTGCGCGTTCCGGTCGATACGGACCTGGACAGATTCTGGCGCTTCTGGCAGGACGAGGTGCTGCGGCGCGTGGTCGAGCACATCCGCGACGTCGGGTTCCATGCCGCCCGGCAACCCTTCTTCGACGCGCTGGAGGTCGAAGTCTGGCTGAGCGCGCCGAACGAGCGGCTGGGCATCCGCGAGGAGACCGACTCGGCGGCCGAGGCGCTGCACGAGGACATCTACTTCAACGCGTTAGACACGATCGAGGTGCTGGGCCTGAGCGAAACCGGCGAGAAAACCAGCGCGCCGGGGCCGGTCATCCCAATCGTCCACGTCCAGCCGGGCATCGCGCCTCGGGGTACCGTGCGCCTTCGCGCGGCACCGCCACCAGCTGCGAAGCCGCCCGAATTGACTGTGAGCGCGCTAACCCTGGTCGACGGAGCGCTCGCGCCAGTCGTGCGGATCGAGGGCATGGGACTATCCCTCGCGGAAGCGGTCGAACGCGCTGGGGAGCTGGTCGAAGGCAGGCCAGGCATCCCGGCCCTGGTCGAGATTGGGGCGGAGCGGCAAGCGGCGCGGATACCGCTGCCGGCCGTGCTTGGCGACGAGGATGGGAGCGGCGCTCGGCCGCCGATGGACCGGAACATTCACGGTCAGGCGGTCATCGACTGGGCGAGGCGGTTGGCCGGAGCGGATTCGGTCGCCGCCTGGATCGAGGACTACAGCTATCAGGGCCGGGAGATCGTCGGGATGGCGTTGCGCGCCCCCGCGCCAGGGCGGGTATGGTCGCCAGCGAAGCTCGCGCTGCTCAAGCCGACGGCGCTGATCGTCGCCCGCCACCACGCCAACGAGATCTCCAGCACCAACGCCGCCTTCCAGATCGCCTGGCTGTGCGCCAACGACCCCGGCTGGGCGGAGATCCCAAAGGCGCTCAACGTCATGCTGCTGCCCTACGAGAACCCGGACGGCGCCGCCCTCCATGCCCGGCTGGCGGCGATTCCCGGCGCAGCCACCTGGAAGCACCACCCGGCACGCTACAACGCGCTGGGCCACGAGTTCTCCGAAGCGTTCCACGACCCGCGCGCCCGCTACGGCGAGTCGCGGGCGCGGCCGGGAATCTGGCGGCGATGGCTGCCGGACGCGCTGGTCGACAACCACGGCGTGCCGTCGCACGAGTGGGTCCAGCCATTCGCAGGCTTTGGCTCGCCGCCGCGCTTCCGCGTCTCCTACTGGATCCCGCAGGCGCTGATCTACGGCATCATCTGGCACGTCGACGACCCGGCCTACCCGGAGCACGCGGCCGCCGCCCGGGCGTTGCGCGACGCAGTCTCGGCAGCCATCCGCGACACCGACCTGGGCGATCTCAACCGCGAGATCGGGGCCAGTTACCGCTTCTGGGGGCAGGAGCGCGAGGCGGAGCGCTTCCCCGGCGAGTTCTACGACGACATGCTCTGGCATTTCTCCGGCGCGCCGGCCGATCCGGTTGGGCGCGGGTTCAACGCGCGCTATCCGCGCACGACCGTGCTCTCGTGGATCACCGAGGTGAACGACGAGACGGCCACCGGCGAGCACCTGGAACGCGTCGCCCGCGCCCACATGATTGCCAACCGCGCCATGCTGGACCTGATGATGGAAGCCAGCACCCGCCCGACGCGTTCGGCAGAGCGGACCGGCGGCGGCGTCACCCATCGCTTCATGCGCGCCCGGCCGCTGCGTTTGGGAGCTACGGGATAGGCTCGGTTCGCTGTGGTGCGGGCTAAATGATTACGCCAAAGCATTGAGATGGCGCGCGCGTGCAACCACAGCAGGGGCTGAGCTTGTCTCCGCCCCTACGATGACGGTCAGCTACGGGTCCCGGACGGGACCAGGTGATGTGCGACACGCTGTAGATACCTCGACAGGCCTGGGGTGCGAATTTCATCCGGAACGGG
>DATGQR010000548.1:0-4417 GCA_035304105.1 Thermomicrobiales bacterium
ACCTGCATCTCGACGTTGTCGCCCGGCATCACCATCTCCAGCTCCGGCGAGAAGTCGATCGAGCCGGTCACGTCGGTCGTGCGGATGTAGAACTGCGGCCGGTAGCCCCGGAAGAACGGCGTGTGCCGCCCGCCCTCTTCCTTGCTCAGCACATACACCTCGGCGTTGAACTTGGTGTGCGGCGTGATGCTGCCCGGCGCCGCCAGCACCTGCCCGCGCTCGATCTCATCGCGCTCGATGCCGCGCAGCAGGCAGCCCACGTTGTCGCCCGCCACGCCCACATCCAGCGTCTTCTGGAACATCTCCACGCCCGTCACCACCGTCGTCATCGTCGGCTTGATGCCCACGATCTCGACCGTGTCACCCTGCTTGACCTGCCCGCGCTCGATGCGACCCGTCACCACCGTGCCGCGCCCCTTGATCCCGAACACGTCCTCGATCGGCATCAGGAAGGGCCGGTCAATCAGCCGCTCGGGCGTCGGGATGTAGTCGTCGACCGCCTGCATCAGCTCGAGGATCGGCTGGTACTCCGGCGCGTTCGGGTCGGTGCTCTCGCTCTCCAGCGCCGCCAGCGCGCTGCCCCGGATGATCGGGATCTCGTCGCCCGGGAACTCGTAGTCCGAGAGCAGCTCGCGCACTTCCAGCTCGACCAGCTCCAGCAGTTCCTCGTCGTCCATCATGTCGACCTTGTTGAGGAACACGACCATCGCCGGCACCTCCACCTGGCGCGCCAGCAGGATGTGCTCGCGCGTCTGCGGCATCGGGCCGTCGGGCGCGCTGACCACCAGGATGGCGCCGTCCATCTGCGCCGCGCCGGTGATCATGTTCTTGATGTAGTCGGCGTGCCCCGGGCAGTCGACGTGCGCGTAGTGGCGGTTGTCGGTCTCGTACTCGACGTGGCTGATGGCAATCGTGATGCCGCGCTCGCGCTCCTCGGGCGCGTTGTCGATCGAGTCGAAGCTGCGAAAGGCCGCCTTGTCGCCGGCCAGCGCCAGCGTCTTGGTGATCGCCGCCGTCAAGGTCGTCTTGCCGTGGTCGACATGCCCGATCGTGCCGATGTTGACATGCGGCTTGGTGCGTTCAAATCTCGCCTTCGCCATGCTCTTCCCCTTGCGTTCCCGTCGATCCACAGCCTGTCGCAGGAGCAGGCGCCCAATGCGAGCGCGCGGGACCGTCGCGGTGCTGTTCCGAACAGTTGCCGATCCTCGCTCCAGCCACCGGCGGAGCGCGATTCCAAACAGAAACCCATCGGGCGGCAAAGCCGGATGGGCTGGTGGGGGGAGACGGATTCGAACCGCCGAAGCTCTCGCACCTGGTTTACAGCCAGGCCCATTTGTCCACTCTGGCATCCCCCCGCTGCGCGTTGTCGCGGGTCAATCGGTTTCGCAAGCGTCCCGAAATCCCCGAGATGCCCAGTCCCGAAGTATACCTAATTCCGCGGCGCCAGGCCATATCCGCGGCGCGTTCACGCTCCCCGGCTTTCTCGGCGCAGCTTCGCCGCCATGTGCTCGCCAATCGTCATCACCGGCAGGTTGGTATTGGCGCGCGTCACGTCCGGCATGATCGAGCCGTCGATCACCCGCAACCCCTCGAAGCCCAGCACCCGGCAATCGGGATCGACCACCGTGCGCGGGTCATCCGGCGCGCCCATCCGGCAGGTGCCGACGATGTGCCAGGTGTCGCGCGCTGCTTCCATCATCCACTGGTCGATAGCCCGGTCATCGCCCTCGACATCCTCGATCTTCAGGTCCACCTGGCCGGTGACGCCCTGGGAGAGCCGCATGTCGTCGCTGATCGCCTGGACCGCCGGGTGACGGGCGATCTCGAACAGGCGCTTGGCTCCGTCGCGCAGGCGGATCAGGTCGCGCTCGTCGGAGAGCATGTGCTCGTCGATCTCCGGCATAGCGAACGGGTCGGGGTCGACCAGGCGTAGCTCGCCGCGCGAGAAATTCTGCCAGGTGACGACGGACAGCGCGCCGTTGAGGAAGCCGTCCTCGTTGTAGCCGTTCAGGTTGCGGGCGGTCATCATCATGTCGTTCTCCAGCGCCCCGCACAACCCCGAGCTGTAGCGCAGGTAGCAGCTGAGCAAGCGATCGTTCCAGTCGAGGCAGCGCGCTTCGGGCTTGAGATCGAGGTGCACGCCGACCGAGGTGTGGTCCTGCAGGTTCTTGCCCACCGGCAGGTCGGCCAGCACCGGGATGCCCAGCGCCGCCAGCTGCTCGGCCGGGCCGATGCCCGAGCGCATCAGGATCGGCGGCGAGAAGACCGACCCGGCCGAGAGGATCACCTCGCGCCCGTGCCGCTCGACCCACTGGCCATCGATCTGCACCCGCACGCCGGTCGCCCGGCGGCCGTCGAAGATGACCCGGTCGACGTGGGCGTTCCCCTGAATGGTCAGGTTGTCGCGCTCGCGGGCCGGCTCCAGATAGGCATCGTTGGTCGATACCCGGTTGTCCAGCGTGCGGTTCACCGGCAGGATGGTGATGCCGGTGGCGTCCGGCGCGTTGTGATCGGCGTGCCAGGGGTGGCCCATGCTGAGGGCCGCCTCGACGAAGGCCAGGTCGACCTTGCCGAGCTGCCACAACCGCGGCCTGCGGATCGTGATCGGCCCACCCTTGCCGTGGTAGTGCATGTCGCCGAAGTCGATGTCGTTCTCCAGCCGCATCATGGCCGGCAGCAGCTCCTCGCCGGACCAGCCGGCGCAGCCCTGCTCCGCCCACAGATCGAAATCCTCCAGCGGCGCGCGGTGAGCGACCTGCCAGTTGATCGCCGAACTGCCGCCGACGCCCCGGCCGCGGTCGTAGAGCCGCGGAGCCTGCGCCGCCGTGCGCTTGACCATCAGCTGCGGCCACTGGTAGTCGGGGAACAGCTCCGGGTTGGTGATGCCGAGCGGGTTGGCGCTGCGCATCTCCGGCGGCGCGTCAGCCGAGCGGTAGTCCGGCCCGCACTCCAGCAGCAGCACCGTCGTCTCGCGGTCCTCGCTCAGCCGCGCCGCCAGCACCGCCCCGGCGGAGCCCGCACCGACGATGATGTAGTCGTAGACCTGCCGCTCCATGGCCGCCTCCCTCGTCCTGATCGCCCCTCAGATAGGGGCATTGTAGACCCGCCGCCCGCGGATGGATCACGGCCGGCACAGATCCGGCTATACTGCCGGCCACGACGAACCCCCGGTCGCCGGCGAAGAACCGGCAAGCAACGGCTTGGAGACAGGCAGCGATGGACCTGCGCTATACCCCGGAGGACCAGGCCTTTCGCGCCCAGGTTCGCGCCTGGCTGGAGCGGCACGCGCCGCGCGAACCGCTGCGCACGGTCGCCGAGAAGAAGGCCTGGCACCGCAAGCTCTACGAGGCCGGCTACCTGGGCATGGGCTGGCCGAAGGCGTATGGCGGGCGCGAGGCGCGGCCGATCGAGCAGGCCATCGTCGTCGAGGAGATGGCGCGGGCGAATGCGCCGGCCTCGATCAACTGGGCCGGGCTGGGGCTGGTCGGCCCGACGCTGATCCACCACGGCACTGACGCCCAGCGCGAGCGCTACCTGCGCAAGATCCTGCTGGGCGAGGAGATCTGGTGCCAGCTCTACTCCGAGCCGAACGCCGGGTCGGACCTGGCGGCGCTGCAGTGCCGCGCCGAACTCGACGGCGACGAGTTCGTCGTCAACGGCCAGAAGATCTGGACCAGCACCGCGCCGGAAGCCGACATGGGCATCCTGCTGGTCAGGACCGACCGCCAGGCGCCCAAACACCAGGGCATCTCCTACCTGATCGTCGACATGCGCGCGCCCGGCATCGAGGTGCGCCCGCTGCGCCAGGTCACCGGCATCGCAGACGAGTTCGCCGAGGTCTTCTTCACCGACGTGCGCGTGCCGGCCGAGAACCTGATCGGCGAGCTGAACAGCGGCTGGAGGATCGCCCAGACGACGCTCTCCTACGAGCGCGGCGGCGACACCTTCGGGATCGTCGCGCGCCTGCAGCAGGCATTCAACCGCCTGCTGGAGGTCGCCGCCACGCCAGGCAGCGACGGCCGCCGCAAGCTCGACGACCCGCTGGTCCGCCGGAAGCTGGGCCGAATCATGGCCGAGACCGAGGTGCTGCGCTACGCCTCGCTGCGGATCATCTCGACGCTGGAGAAGGGCAACATGCCGGGGCCGGAATCCTCGATCTCCAAGCTGCACTACTCGGAGCTGGACAAGCGCGTCTACACGCTGATGCAGGAGATCCTCGGCCCGGACGGGCAGCTCACCGGCGGCGCGCCACCCGAGGTCCAGTACGACCCCGAGCGCCCCTGGGATCCGCACGCGAGCTGGTCGTATCTCTACATGCTCTCCTTCGCCGAGACGATCTACGCCGGCTCCTCGGAGATCCAGAAGAACATCATCGGCGAGCGCGTCCTGGGCCTGCCCAAGGAGCTGCGCGCCGACC
>DATGQR010000549.1:0-3408 GCA_035304105.1 Thermomicrobiales bacterium
CTCCGCCGTTGGCGCGGTCATCTTCCAGGCATGCTCGTTTGAGGACTGGGGCGACGGCGACCCGGATAGCGAATTCGAGCTCCAAAGCCCGCGGCAGATCCCTGAGGACTATCTCTTCAACGGTGACGCCTGGTACGCCACGGTCTCGCCGGATAGCCCCGGCTCGCCCGGCGTCATCGTCCGCGTGTTCGAAGGCCGCGCCAAGAAGGTCGAGGGCAACCCGAACCACCCGGTCAACGCCGGCAAGCTCGATGCCCGTGGCCAGGCGATGCTCCAGGATCTCTACCACCCGGATCGCCTGCGCATCCCGATGCGCAGCCGCACCACCGGGCGGCCCGCCGATCGCGAAGAGATCAGCTGGAACGAGGCTCTCGACGAGCTCTCGGAGATCGTCCGAAATTCGCAGGGCAGCCTGCTCTTCATCACCTCGCCGCTGAGCGGGGCGCTGCGCCAGGTCATCGACAGCTTCGTCGAAGGTGTCGGCGGCGAGCGCATCGTCTACGAGACGCTCGATGAGGCCGCGCTCCACGAGGCGCTCAATATCGTCTTTGGCAGCCCACAGATCCCGGCCTTCGACATCGCCAACGCGCAGTTCATTCTTTCCTTTGGCGCCGACTGGCTGCAGACCTGGCTCTCGCCGACCCAGTTCGCGCGCGCCTTTGGTGATTTCCGGCGCACCACGAACGGCTCGCCGCGTGGCGTCCTCTTCCACGTCGACACCTATATGAGCACGACCTCCGGCGCCGCCGATCGCTGGCTGCCGGTGCGCCCCGGTTATGAGGGCATCCTGGCGCTGGCCATCGCCCGGGCGATCATCGACGAGGGGCTGGCGGTCGACGAAGCGGGCTTCAATGCTCTGATCGGCGATCAGCAGCTGCCGACGCCCGAAGAGGCCGCCGAGCAGACTGGCATCTCTGCCGACATGATTCGCGATGTCGCCCAGCGGCTGGGCGGCGAGGGGCCGAGCCTGGTGTTTGGTGGCGGCTCCGCGGGCGCGCATTCCAACGGAGTTGCCAACCTCGTCGCCATCTACGCCCTCAACGTGCTGATCGGCAATGTGAACCAGCCCGGCGGCATCCAGCTGCCGGCGCCGCTGCCCGACGCTTTCCAGGGACTGGAGCGCGATCTGGCCGCGAGCGTGCAGGACTGGCAGTCGATGATCGCGCGCATCCAAGAGGGCGAGTTCCAAACCGTCTTCATCTACGATGCCAACCCCGTCTATGGACTCTCGCCGAGCCTGGGTCTCGAGTCGGCGCTCCAGCTCGTTCCCAACGTTGTCAGCTTCAGTCGCTACAACGACGAAACCTCGAATCTGGCTACGCTCTATTTGCCTGACAACTCTCCACTGGAGAGCTGGGGCACCGTGATCCCGCGCGTGACGCCCGGCTACCCGGTGATCGGTATCCAGCAGCCGGTCGTGCTGCGCTTCTATGACACTCAGCCGATCGGTGAGGTGCTGCTGACGATCGCCGAAGAGGTCGGCCTGGCCGAAGCGTTGCCGTGGGCGACGATGCAAGACCTCGTCCGCGAGCAGGCCGAGGCGCTGCGCGCATCCGGGCGCGGCAATATCCAGGCGACCGGCACGGCCGCGGACTACTGGACCGAGCTGCTGCAGACCGGCGTCTGGATGGACCCGGACGCTGGACCGGCGGATGTCGGCGAAACCGGCGTCATGCCACCGATGAGCCCGCCGCAATACGGCGGCGACGAGAACGAGTTCCCGTACTACCTGGTGGCCTATGAATCCCCGACGCTCGGCGCAGGGCAGCATGCTCACCTGCCATGGCTGCAAGGCCTGCCGGATCCGATCACGACCGTCGCCTGGGCGTCCTGGGTGAATATCAACCCGGAAGTTGCGCGGGAGATGGGCATCAGCTTCGGCGACACCGTGCGCGTCTCGACGCCGGTCGGCTTGCTCGAGCTGCAGGCATACGTGAACCCGGCGACGCCCCCGAACGTGCTCGCCATCGCGATGGGGCAGGGCCACTCCCACTACACGCGCTACGCCGAGGGTCGCGGGGTCAACGTGCTGACACTCCTGGACCCGGAACTGCTCGTGAGCGAAACCGGCTCGCAGGCCTGGGCCGGCATGCGCGCCAACCTCCAGCGCGTACCGGGACCGGCGCGCAAGCTACCGCGCATGGAGGGCGTTGTTGAGATGGTCGCACCAGATGACTACGAGATCGTGCGCGTAGTGCCGCCGGCACAGTCCGGCAACTAAGTGGTGCTGTCGGATCACAGTAGAGAGAGCCAGGATGTTGCTACAGGAAACTCGGACAGTCCAGCCGCGATGGGGAATGGTGATCGACCTGGACCTCTGCATCGGTTGCGGCGCATGCGTCGTTGCCTGTCAGGCCGAGAACAACATCCCGATCAATGAGGAAAACCATTTCCGCGAGAATCGCGCGATCCAGTGGATCCGGATTGAGCGCTACTGGACCGAGGGCGAGGATTTCACGGAGCGCAAGCCGCAATACCTGCCGATGCTCTGCCAGCATTGCGGCAACGCACCCTGCGAGCCGGTCTGCCCGGTCTACGCGACCTATCACACCAGCGACGGCCTCAACGCGCAGGTCTACAACCGCTGCATCGGGACGCGCTACTGCGGCAACAACGACCCCTGGAGCGTGCGTTTCTTCAACTACCACGAGCCGAAGTGGGAGCGCACCTTCCAGCACTACCTGAACCCGGACGTCACGGTGCGCAGCCGCGGCATCATGGAGAAGTGCACCTTCTGCGTCCAGCGCATCCGCCGCGCCCGCCGCGAGGCGAAGTATGAGGGCCGCGAGGTGGAAGACGGCGAAATCGTGCCGGCATGCGCCCAGACCTGCCCGACCGACGCGATCACCTTCGGCAACCTGCGCGACCCGAACAGCCGCGTCGCACAGCTGGCCACGGGTGAGCGCGGTTACCAGGTCCTCGGCGAGCTGGCTACCGCGCCAGCCGTCACTTACCTGAGCAAGATCGACATCGACGCCGAGCCACGTGAGGAAGACGAACACGCCGCGGCGCCTGAGCCGCCAGTGATTTGGATGACGGTCAATGGCTGAGCACATCCACACCGGACCCGGACACGGACATGTTGCGCCGGTCATCACGGTCCGGCAGGTCATCGAGGATGCGACCCGGCGGGTCCTGGCAACCGGCGCGCGCTTGGCGACGCTGGACGTCGCCCTCGGTGTCCTCGGCCTGATCGGGCTGATCGCGCTGGTCGCCAACGCGCTCATCGAAGGCTTCGATGAGCTGAAGCCGTGGGGCTACACCGCGGTCGTCGCTGGCTACATCATGTCGAGTTTCATGGCCGCGCCGGTCCTGGCGGTGCTGCTGCGCCTGACGCGCAGCGACTGGCGGCGACCGCTCACGCGCATCGCCGAGATTCAGGCGGCGGCCGGCATCGTGGCGCTGATT
>DATGQR010000550.1:0-3724 GCA_035304105.1 Thermomicrobiales bacterium
GCGATCTTCCGGGCCACGGATGCGAATCACTTCGCGCTCGATCAGGATGAGCGTCAGCAGTGCGAGCACGACCGCGCCGATCCCGGTGGAGACCGCGCTCAGGGGGCCACCGGCGACGGCCAGCTGCGTGGATTCGCTGACGGCGACACTCATCGACACCTACTTTCATCTCGCCCGCAGCATTGGTAGCATGAGGCTAATTAAGAGTCCGATATAGCTCATTGAGGCGAGCGCATAGAAGGTGGCTTTCGCCGTCCAGACGTCCGCGTAGAGGAGCACCCCCGCGACAAGCATGTCGAGGGCGATGCTCGCGACGATCGCGAGCAGCAGTTGCTCGGTCAGCGAGCGGAAGCGAATCATCCGGACGATGGGCAAACCGGGGCAGAGCAAGAAAAACCAGAGCGCCAGGAATGCTCGCAGCGGCGTCTCGATATCGAAGGAGACGAGGACGAGCAGCAGCGTGGTCGGCGCCAGCACGGCGGCGATCATCAGTGCGTCGACCCGCTGCGGCGTTTCGGCGCCGGTCAGGCCGGACATCGGCTCCGACCGCTTGATCACGGCTGCACCACCATCCCGGCGCGGGGATGCCATGCGCGAGCTGGGGAGCTCTTTTCACACGGCTGCCGGGCCGCGTTGCCGAGGGGTAAGCAACGCACCGCCACGGTAGGGTTTAGGACTAAAGGGCGTTGTGCTCCCCTCGGGCAGTGGATATCGTGAGCGCGCGGCTCACCGTGCGCGCCAGTCCGAAGCCCAGAAGTGAGGATCATGACCAGATCATCGCCCAGTGATGAGTCGCGACCTGCCTCGCATCCTGCCTGTGGAGAGCAACCCTCGGAATACTGGACGGCCTCCGGCCGTGGTCTGATACTGACCGGCCAGCGCGAGCGCATCTTCGCCATCGCCGAGCGACTGGGACTGGGGCCCGACGCGCCCGTCGAAGTGTCCGGCCCCGTCTGGGCGCTCGCCCTGTGGGACGAGGTCACCGAGCGATACGTGCGTGAGTTCCGTCCGGGGGCGGCGCAGGAATAGCCTCGAGTGCCAGGCAGCATCCACACCCCTCAGTGTTGATCCACGCGGAAGACGTAGCCTGCGCCCCGCACGGTGTGGAGATAGTGCGGCTCGCGGGGATTAGGCTCGATCTTGCGGCGCACTCGACGCACGTAGACGTCCACCCGATTGGTGTCGCCCAGAATGTCGTAGCCCCAGACGCGCTCGGCTAGCGTGTCGCGGCTGACGACGATCCAGCTGTTGCGCATCAGGACTTCGAGCACCTTCATCTCGGTCGGCGTCAGCCGCACCGGCGGGGTCTTCGAGCTGCGGAAAGTCAGCTCGCCCAGCGACAGCTCGGCGTCCTCGACCTGGAGCACGCTGCCCAGCGGTTGCTGATCCTTGCGCTTGGACCTGCGAATGACGCTCTGAACGCGCGCTAGTAGTTCGAGCGGCTCGTAGGGTTTGGTGACGTAGTCATCGGCGCCGACATTGAAGCCCTCGACCTTGTCGGTGATCGCGTGCCTGCCGGACAGCAGGATGATCGGGCCGAAGTAGCGCCGCGAGCGCAGGAGCTTGGTCAGCGTGAAGCCGTCGATGTCCGGCAGGTTCACATCGAGTATGACCAGGTCCGTCTCCTGGTTGGTGACCTGCTCGACCACGCCGCTGCCGCGATCCAGAACGCTCGTCTGATAGCCCTCATCCTCGAGGAGAAATCGCAATACCTTGCTCGTGACTGAATCGTCATCCACGATGACAACGTCGTACGCCAATGGGAACTCCAATCGACGGATCGCCTGGAACTGGACATACGATCAATTAGCGACGCACCTCGCAAGTTAACACTCGCCTGAACATTTGGCAAGGGTGTTTGCCGACCGGGAAGGGATGCGGCTGTGTCCCCGCTGCGAGCTGGCGGCGTCGATGACAGAGTTAGTCGCCTTGATGACGCGCCCGGGCGAACCGGCGCGCTCGCCGCGGGCGCATGAGACGCGCGCCTGACCGTGCGACCTGTATAGCTCGTCATTGTCTGGCGAGCCGTGGTCAGCCAATGAAAAGCCTCTCGCTTCTAAGATGGTTCCACTGGTCACCCCGAAGATCAGACCTGGGCACGGGACAGCCATCGACGCTCGGAGTGAAATGCCCATGAAACGTCCGCTCGTCTGCTTCGTCGCTGTGGAATCGAGGATCGGCAGGCAGGTACGGGGCGATCTCGCGCCAAGCCCCTGGCGACTCAAGCAGTACACGCCCGACGCCGCTGAGGGGTGCAAGCTCCTACCCGCGGATATCACGCTCCTCGCCGCGCCAGCCCTCGACGCCGAAACGCTGGGCTTGATCGTCAAGCTCTCCGGCCCGGAGTTCCCGCCGGTGCTGGTGATCGCCCCGGACGAGGAGCCGCGCTCGATCGCCGACGCGCTCAGCTCGGGCGCGACCGACGTCGCGCGCTACCCCTTCGCCCGCGAGGAGCTGACCGCGCGGGTTGAAAGTATTCTCCGGCGCCAGCAGTGGAACGACGCCGACCAGGAGCGACCGCTGCTGGTGCTCGATAGCGCCGCGCAGAGCCTGGCGATCGGCGGGCGGCAGGTGACGCTGCCCCGGCGTGAGTGGGATGTGCTCCAGACGCTCATCGAGTACGGAGGCAGCCCGGTCCCACCTGATCGCTTGGAGCAGGCCAGCGATGACCGCCAGCTCTCGCGCTCGACCGTGATCGCGACGATCTCGCGGCTGCGCGGGCGCTTGCGGCAGCTGGGCGTCGCGGGCATCTACGTGCACACCATCCCCGGCAAGGGCTACCAGCTCGAACTCTCGCTGCCGGTCCAGGAGCTCAACACCGACGGCACCGAGCACCCGGCCCCGCCGCCCGACGATGGCTGTGGCCCGTCCGTCGCGATCTAGCCGCGCTGGGGCACTCGGCGCGCGATTACCGCGGGGCTGATCCAGCGATTCACTGCAACCGCCCGGTGGCCGGGGCCTGGAAATTGCCCAGGCTACAGCCCTCGAAGCGCGTCGAGGACGCGCGCGTGGTCGATGTTGCGGCTGGCGATGACGCCCCGATTGCGCGCCAGCTCCCTGCCGGCGGAGAAATCGAGCGGCTGTCCAGTGCTGTCGCTCACGACCCCACCAGCCTCCTCGACCAGCAGCGCGCCGGCGGCGTGGTCCCAGATCTTCTCGCGGTAGTCGGGCGTAGCCGGGTTGGGCAGGCGCAGGTAGAGCGCCGCGTCGCCGCGCGCCACGGCCGCGTACTTCGCCTGACTGTCCAGCCGCAGAGGGTCGGCCGTCAGGCCGACTTCGCGCGCCAGCCGTGCCTGGAGTTCGTGGTCGCTGGTCGATGGTTCGACGCCATAGACGGCGCGTTTGATAACCTCACGTGGTGCCGGCAAGGTGGTTTCGGGCGCGTCGAGCGCCACGGCCTGCCAGCCGTGCCCCCGCTCAGCCACGAAGACGACGCCCTGGCCCTCGCCGGGCCGGTCCAGCGCATGCGGCAGCGCCGGGCAGGCCAGCACGCCCAGCTGCACCTGGCCCTCGACGATCAGCGCAAGCGCGATGGCGTACTGATCGCCGCGCAGGAAACCGCGCGTGCCGTCGAGTGGGTCGAGCGTCCAGAACCGCTCGCTCGGCCCCCCGCCGCCCCGATCGATCCACTCGCAGACCTCACCAGCCCCCGCCGCTCGATTCGCGGGGAGCAGCTCGACCAGTCGTGCGAGTAGGTGCTCGTTCTCGGGGCGACGCAGCTCCG
>DATGQR010000551.1:0-7646 GCA_035304105.1 Thermomicrobiales bacterium
TCCGGTCGCTGACAGCGCACCCATCGCGATGCCGTGGTAACCGATCATCCGGGAGATGATCGTGATCTTTTCGGGCTTGCCCTTGAGCGCCCAGTAGTAGCGCGCGATCTTGATCGCCGTCTCGTTGGACTCAGCGCCACCCGAGGTGAACTGGAAGTGGTTGATCGGGCCCGGGTACATCTCGGCCAGCTTGGCCGCCAGCTCGATCGGCGGCGGCGTGGCTAGGCCGAAGAAGGTCGGGCCATAGGCGATCTCCTCGATCTGCTGGCGGGCGATCTCGGCCAGCTCCTTGCGGCCGTGACCGACATTGACGTTCCACAGTCCAGCAAAGGCGTCGATGTACTCGTTACCGTCTGCGTCCCAGACGTTGCTGCCCTCACCGCGCACGATCACCAGGGGCCCCGTCGCGGCAAGCTGCTTCAGATTGGTCACCGGGTGCAGATGATGGGCGATGTCCAACTCGCGCAACCGCGCGGCGTCGTAGCGGGATTCGGCCATGTCGAACCTCCTTCTAGGCATTGAAATTTCAAACGAGGTTAGCACGGCCGGGTGCCCGCCGGGGTCACGCCCGACCAGTCCGCTCGGGGTGGGCCTCGCCTAGAAGATGCGGTGGGATGGGCCCGCTAGCGCCGATTTCAGGCGATCGTGCGGGATGCCGTGGACGCGGTTTCCATCGCGGCCGGTCATGGTTTCGGCCGCAACCAGCGCGTTCAGGACTGCCTCTGCCGTTGCCTCGACTGTAGCGCTGAACAACGGGTTGAGCAGCCGGTCATCGAGGCGCGGCGACCTGACGAGCCCTGGCTCGGCGCGCCGGTCCAGCCGGCATTCGGGGTGGTTGGAGAATACGATCATCAAGTCGCCCGAGCTATGGCGTGCGGTCAGGCCGACCCGGCCCAGCCCCATGATCGCGCGCTTACAGAGCCGCCGGCACTGACGATCGGAGAGCGGCGCGTCGCTCGCGACGACGAC
The DNA here is from genome assembly GCA_035304105.1 of Thermomicrobiales bacterium. Taxonomy (GTDB): domain Bacteria; phylum Chloroflexota; class Chloroflexia; order Thermomicrobiales; family CFX8; genus JAUIIK01. The sequence continues at coordinate 970 of DATGQR010000551.1, forward strand.
GATGATCGAACCATCGCGCCCAGTCACGCTACCCGGCTCCGGTCGCAGGTCCGGTATGGCCTGCCCGACGTTCACGCCACCAATCACGAGGTCTTCCCGGACGCCGGTATTACCCTGGACCAACACCCCGACTGTGTATCGCTCCCCGGCGACCTCGACGATCCGTGATGCAGTGCCGATGCCACCTTTGAACTGGTAGAGCAACATCCCCGTGCCGCCGCCAACATTGCCCTCGGAGACCGGCCCACTCGCGGCGCTTTCCAGGGCGGCGCGGACGTGCTGCGCGTCGACGTTCTGGGCGCGGATGTCGTTGAGGAAGCCATCGTAGGTCTCGGCCACCACCGGAATGACGAAGTGCTCTCGCCCGAGCGACGGCTCGGCTTCGCACAGCCACTCGACGACCGCACGGTGAACCGCTCCAACCGAGAATGTGTTCGTCAGCAGGATCGGCGTCTCAAGGTATCCATACTCGTCGATCTGCGAGCGGCCGGTCATCTCGCCGGAGCCGTTCAGCACCTCGACCGCGGCCGGAACCATCGACATGAACGCCGAACCATCGTGCGGGTGAATCGCCGTCACGCCGGTCCGCGACACCGGCTCCGCGCCGCCCGGTTCGCCGCTGATGATCGTCGCGTGTCCAACGCGCACGCCTGGCACATCGGTGATCGCGTTGAACGGTCCAGCGGGCAGTATGCCGACTTCGATGCCCAGGTCTCGGGCGCGCGTTGCCACCGACTTGCCCTTTCGTTGCCCCAGTCCACTTTTCAGGGCGGCGACAGCCTTAGACGCCGCTCTCCGCCAGATAATGCAGCGCCGAGTTCACGTCGGCCCGGTTGATCGCCAGCCGGGCGAGCGTCAGCAGGCGGTACTGATCGGCCGAGAGCGCCGGGGGATCCTCGTAGAAGCGAATATAGGCGCCGATCACCTGTGAGGCGGCGTTCCACCAGGTTGGCCCGTCGACTCCATTGATGACGGCGTCAGCATGCGGTTCGAGGTAAGCGTGGAACTCCGCCTCGATCTCGTGCATCGGCTTCCCAAGCACGGTTTCGAGCGGCTCCTGCTGATAAAGCGCCACATAGCGGTCGAAGCCATAGCGTTCGATCACGTAGAAGGCGAAGGCTGCCGCGCCGTCGTAGTAGACCCGCTTCCGCATGCGACCGGCATAGTCGTCGTCGATGAGCTCCTGGAGCGAGGGCAGCGCGCCAGCCCGATAGACCCAGGCAGTTGACTGCAACGGCGAGACGTAGCCCGCATTGACCAGGTCCTCGGTCATGACCCAGGTTGCCAGCCCCTCGACGTAGATGATCTCGAGCGGCAGGTGGATCTCGTTCCCGGCGATCAGGTGGGTCATCTCATGGACAAGCAGCGCCTCGAACTCGTCGCGGACCAGGCTGCCGTCATCGAGCATGAAGATCCAGCGAAAATCCGACTCGGTGAAGCCCTGGCAGCCGACACAGTCCTCTGCGAACAACTGATCGACCAGGAAGACCGTGAAATCGTGGTCCCAGTTCGTCCCGATCTTGCTGTTAGCTTCGACGCGCGCCTCTTCCGCCATCGCCGCGACCTCAGCGGCGTACTCGGCAGTGTAGGCGCCGGGCCGGTAGGCAACGGTGATCTTCCCGAACTGGTGCTGCTCAGTGTAGGTCGCCTCGACCGACATCAGCGGCTGCGTCGGCAGCTCCATACGGGGCGCCTGAACGTTGATGTCCGCCGTAAAGAGTGGCGGTGTGGGCGTCTCTTGCGTTGAGCCGGATGTGTCGGCGGTCGCCTCGGGCGTGGGACTGGGCGGGATGCCGCCATCCCCCGTCGGTGCTTCGGGCGGCGTATCCGTCGGCTGATCAGCCGGCGTCTCGTCTGAGGAAGTTGACCCATCGTCAGTCGGCTCGGTCGCCGGCGGCTCGTCCGCGTCGGCAACCTCACCGGTCGGCGTCGGTCCAAGTGGCACTTCGACGACAGTCGCTGTCGTCGAAGTCTTACCGCCCGGGAAACCGGTCGCGATTGCCAGCGCGCCGCCCAGGACGGTGAGTAAACCGATCGTACCCAGAAGCACCCCGAAAAAGCGCAAGACTCTTCACCCTCACTCGCGTTCCCACCCTCAATGCACTATGATGCCACGCGGGAACGAAACCGTATTGCACCGGCACCTGCCCACGCCGGATGGACCACAGGGGGCATCGTGACTGGCAAGATCGATGCGTTGCTGTCCAGCGCCGCCGAGCGCGCCGGAGCGCCAAGACTCGGCAATCCGCGAGACTCAGGAAAGCTCATCTCCTTCTACGCCGGGTTTCCCGATCCAGCCTCATTACCAGCCTCCGACATCATAGAATCCACGCGCGTCGCGATCGAAACGGAGGGCGAGTGGGCCCTCCAGTACGGCACACCGGCTGGTGATGAGCGGCTGATCGAAGAGCTACTACGGAAGCTGGCTCGCGATCAGAAGATCGAAGCCGGCCCCGATCAGGTGCTGATCACCAACGGCGCGGCCCAGGCGCTGTCGATGATCGTCGACATGCTAGTCGAGCCGGGTGACGTCGTCATCAGCGAAGCGCCGACCTGGATGGGCGCCGTCTTCAACCTCCGGACGGCCGGCGCCGAGGTCCACGATGTCCCGGTGGACGAGCACGGCACCGACACCGGGAGCCTGCGTCGCATCCTTGAATCGCTGCGCGACCAAGGACGACGCGCCAAGCTGCTCTATGTCATTCCAAACTTCCAGAACCCTACCGGGATCACCATGACGCTCGAACGCCGGCGGCAGCTGCTCGCCATCGCCGACGAGTTCGACGTCCCGATCGTCGAGGACGACGCCTACTTCGACCTGCGCTATAGCGGCGAGCCGGTGCCCTCGCTGTTCTCGCTCGACCGTTCTGGCCGCGTCATGTACATGGGCACCTTTTCGAAGATCATGGCAGCCGGCATGCGCCTGGGCTGGGTAATCGCCCATCGCGACGTTATCTCGCGTCTTCTGGCACTGAAAGAGGATGGCGGCACCAGCCCATTTGCCAGCTATGTCGCGACCGAGTTCGCCGCCTCCGGCACGCTGGTCGAGCACATCCAGGAACTCCGCGGCATCTACCGGCTCCGGCGTGATGCAATGCTCGCCGCGCTGGAACGCCAAATGCCGGCAGGCACAACCTGGACGCGCCCCGAAGGTGGCTTCTTCATCTGGGTGCGCTTCCCGGAGAAGGTCAACATCAATGCACTGGCCGCGGCGGCCCGCGAGCGCGGTGTAGAGATCAGTCCCGGACCGGTCTTCTACTTCGACGGGCGCGGCGCGAACGAGATGCGCCTCTCGTACTCATTCGCCAACGAGGACCAGATCGAGCGAGGCATCGCCATACTGGCCCAAGAAGCCCGGCAGCTTCTCAACGACTAAGCGCAGCCACGACGACCGAAGGGAACCCTCACGATGTCACAGCCGGCACTCACCTGGCTCGACGAACTGCGGACGGACTACTCGCGCCGCTCCGGCTCGGTCGACAGCCGCGTGTCACGCCGCTCGGCCGGTCAGACCGCCGCCTATTTGGCCGGCGGGATGCCCGATCCCCGCGATCTGCCTCGCGATTCCGTCATCGAGGCGACGGCGACCGCCCTGGAGCGCGAGGGAGAGTGGGCGCTGCAGTACGGTGCCCCGCTCGGTGAACCGAACTTGACCGAAGTCCTCATCGAGAAGCTCGCGCGCGACCAGGGCATCTCCGCCGGCCCGGAAAATCTGCTGATCACTGCCGGGGCGGCTCAGGCGGTGGCGCTGGCGACGCGCCTGCTCGTCGACCCGGGCGACGTCGTCATCAGCGAGGCGCCCACCTGGGCCGGCGCGGTGCGGCGCTTCAGCGTCTACGGGGCAGACGTCCGGGAGGTCGGCGTCGACGCCGGGGGCACTGACGTCGACCAGTTAGAAGCGACCCTCAAAGACCTCGAAGCCGAAGGCAAGCGCGCCAAGTTCTTCTACATCCTGCCCAACTTCCAGAACCCCATGGGCGTCACCACGACGCTCGAGCGGCGTCGGCGCATCGTCGAGCTGGCAGCACAACATGGTGTGCCGATCATCGAGGACGACGCCTACTTCGACCTGCGCTTCGACGGCGAGCACGTCCCGTCGCTCTATTCGTTGGACGATTCTCGCACGACGCTTTACATGGGCACCTTCTCGAAGATCATGGCGGCCGGAATCCGACTCGGCTGGGTCGTGGCAAGCCCTGATGTGGTCACGCGCCTTGCGGGGCTGAAGCTGGACGGCGGCACCAACCCGTTTGCCAGCCACGTCGCCGCTGAATGGACCCGGAATGGCTTGCTCCATCGCCACATTCAGATGCTCATCGAGAACTACCGCGTCAAGCGCGACCGCATGCTGGCCGCGCTGGAAGCTCATATGCCCGAAGGCACGCGGTGGACCCGACCAGAGGGCGGCTTCTTCATCTGGCTCACGCTCCCCGAGGGTGCCGATGCCGGCGATGTCGCGCGCCGGGCGAGCCAGCGCGGCGTCGAGGTCATTCGCGGGGCCGACTTCTATTTCAGCGATCGTGGGCACGACGAGCTACGCCTGTCCTACTCCTATCCGACGCTGGACGAAATTGACGCCGGGATCGAGATCCTCGGCGAGGAGATCCGCGCGGCCCTGCGCTAAGATGCCGCGGCACGCCAACGAGAAGACTTTGGAGGGTTGAGATGACGGCGACGACCAGCAGCCAGTGGATCACCGAACGCTTCTCCGAACGGGCTCAGCGGAGCGGCCCCGGCATGGTCGGCATCGACCCGAAGGACGTGCGTAAGGTCATCGCCTTCGGCGGCGGCTTCCCGGACGCCGGCTCGCTTCCAATCCAGGACATCCTCGAGGCGACTCGCGTGGCGCTGGAACGGGACGGTGAATGGGCGCTGCAGTACGCCTTCGGCTCGGGCGTGCCGGAACTCGTCGATGCCTTGCTCGACAAGCTCGCTCGCGACCAGGGCATCAAGGCGACTCGTGACAACGTGCTGATCACCAACGGCGCCTCCCAGGCGCTGGGTCTGATCTTCGACGCCTTCGTCGATCCAGGCGACGTCGTGATTAGCGAGGCCCCCTTCTTCCTCGGAACGGTCGGTCGCTGCCGCGCGTCCGGCGCATACGTGCGTGAGATCCCGCTCGACGACGAAGGGCTCGACCTCAACGTCTTCCGGTCTACCCTGGAAGGTCTCAAGAACGAAGGCAAGCAGGCCAAGTTCCTCTACCTAGTGCCCAACTTCCAGAACCCGACTGGCATCACCTACTCTCTGGAACGGCGCAAGGCGATCTTGGAGTTATGTAAAGAACACCGGGTCATGATCCTCGAAGACGACGCCTACTACGACTTGCGCTTCGAGGGCGAACCCGTCCCGACCTTCTATGAGTTGGCCGGAGATGATGGCCTGGTGATGTACTGCGGCACTTTCTCCAAGATCATCGGCGCGGGCATGCGCCTGGGCTGGGTCGTGGCTCATCCGACGATCATCGCTCATCTCTCCGGCCTCAAGACCGACGCCGGCACCCCGGCCTTCGCCAGCCACGTCGTCGCTGAGTTCACCTCGTCTGGCACACTGGCCGAGCACATCACAGCGCTCAAGGGGCTCTACCGCGAGCGGCGCGACATCATGCTCCGTGCCCTGGAGGCGACGATGCCGGAGGGCACCAGCTGGACCCACCCGGAGGGCGGCTTCTTCATCTGGCTCACGCTCCCCGGCGAGCTGACCTGCGCTCCAGTCGCCCAAGCCTGCCTCGAGCGCGGCGTGCAGGTCGGCCAGGGACCGGCCTTCTTCACTGCTGGCGGCGGGCAGCAGAACATCCGCCTCGCCTACTCCTTCAACGACGAGGAGGAGATCAACCGCGGGATCGCGATCCTGGCGGACGTGATCAAGGAACAGCTCGCCTCCAGTTAGACAGGCGCTTCCAGGCATTGATTGTCCAGGGGCTCGGCCTCAGCCACACTCCAGCCCGAGCTGCTGGCAGAGGGTATCGGGGCTCGTGTCGCCGACCGCGAGCGCGGCGCTCAGGTCAACGCGATCGCCGGGTTCGATGCCGTGCTCCGCGAACCAGCCTTGGTTGGCCTCGATCACGTAGCGGTACGGCGCCGGTGGGTAAGTGGTTTCCGGATTCTGCGGCTCGCCCGGCGTCTGCGCCTCCATGTCGCTGAACCCGAGAATCGTGCCGTCCGCATCGATCCAGGCGAGCGTCAGAGGGATGAACGTGTTGCAGTTCCAGAAGCCTCCAAATGCGTAATCGTCAAAGACGAACAGCATCCCCTGATCCGCTGGCATCTCGGTGCGGTGCATCAACCCACACTGCCGGGTCGCTTGCGTCGCGGCGACTTCGAGCGTGATCGTCGGGCTAGGGTCGTCGCCCGTGTCGAACGTCGCGATCGGCAATTCGGGTTCGCCCGGATCAACTTCGCCGTCGAAGCCCGCGCGCCATTCGAGGTAGTGCGCGCCGGCGTTGTTGAACTCAACCCGCCAGCCTTCCGGGTTCGCCGGGGTGAATGTCATGCAGCGACTCTCGAAGCATTGCAGAAGCACTTCTCGATACGCGCCATCGACCAGTGCCCGTACCCAGTACGCCTCGGTCAGCGGGCGTCCGGTTAGCGCCAGCGGTTCGGTGAAGAGCGGCCCGTCGACGTAGCTCTCACCGTCCCAGATCGTGCCCGAGGAGCTCAGGAACTCCCAGAACACCG
>DATGQR010000552.1:0-2942 GCA_035304105.1 Thermomicrobiales bacterium
GACCTGCTGCGTGGTGGCTCGGTGCTGCCCCCGTATCGCTACCTGATCATCGACGAGGCTCATCATCTGGAGGACGAGGCCACCACCCAGGCAGGCTACACGCTCTCCGAAGGCATGATGCGCGCGGCCATAGCTCGGGTCGCGATCTCCTCCCCAGGCGAGGACGGCGAGAGCCTGCTGGCCCGTGGGCTCAAGATCGCCGCCCGGCTCGCGCCACCTGGGTCGGACGCCATGCGGCAGGTGCAGGAGAGCGTCGCCGCAGCCAGCGAAGCCGCCCGCGATGCACAGGTCGTGCTGGAGTCGATCACTCGACTGCTGGATGACATTGTCGAACGCTATAGCGAGGGATCGGCCGGTTACGAGCGCCGCGCCCGGATCACCTATGGCGTGCGCAGCGATCCCGTCTGGTCGCACATCGAGATCGAGTGGGACCAGCTCGCCGAGCAGCTTGCGACGATCATCGGCGCGATTCGCAAGCTCCGATCCTACCTGGAGACCATCTCCGAGGACGAGACACCCGAAGCAGTGGCGATACTCAGCGATCTAGAAGTCGCGGGGGCCGATCTGGTCACGATGCGCGAGCGCAGCTCGGCCAACGTAAGCGGTCGCGACGATCAGCTGATCAGCTGGCTGACCAAGAACCGCACGACGGGTGATATCTCGCTCACGGCTGTGCCGCTGTCGGTTTCAGAGATTCTGAAGGAGGGCCTCTATCGGAAGCTCGAAAGCCTGGTCCTGACCTCGGCGACGCTCTCGACGGAGAACACGTTCAGCTTCATCCGCGAGCGGCTCGGCCTGGCCGACGCGACGGGCTTGCAGGTGCCGTCGCCGTTCGACTACGAGCGCTCGACGCTCGTGGCGGTGGCCGAGGACATTCCCGAGCCGAATCAGCAAGGGCATCAGAAGATGCTCCAGCGCGCGCTGATCGAATGCTGCCTGGCGTCACGCGGCCGGGCGATGGTTCTGTTCACCTCCCACAGCGCGCTGCAAAACAGTTATTATGCGATCAAGCCGGCCCTGGAGCGCGAGGGGATCCAGGTGCTAGGCCAGCGGATCGACGGCTCGCCGCGGCAGCTCATCGAGCGCTTGATGGAAGTGCCGCAGACTGTGCTGCTCGGCACCAATTCGTTCTGGGAAGGCGTGGACATCGTGGGTGACCGGCTGAGCCTGCTGGTCATCACCCGGCTGCCCTTCTCGGTGCCCAACGACCCTGTCTTCGCGGCACGCAGCGAGCAGTTCGACAATCCGTTCATGCAGTATGCGGTTCCGCAGGCCATCTTGCGCTTCAAGCAGGGCTTCGGGCGGCTGATCCGCTCGGCGCAGGACCGTGGGGTGGTGGTCGTGCTGGACCGGCGCGTGGTCAGCCGGCGCTACGGGCAGGCGTTTATCAGCTCACTTCCACCGGTGAACGTCCTCGAAGCCGGACACGTGGCTGTCGCCGAGGCAGTCGCCGACTGGTTGGCGGGCGAGAACTCCTGAGTCTTTGGGGGAAGGACATAGCGAAATGAGCAGTTCGACGCCGGATCGAAACCTGGCGCTGGAGCTGGTGCGCGCGACGGAAGTGGCAGCGTTGGCTGCGGCGCGCTGGATGGGGCGCGGCGATAAGGAGCGTGCCGACCAGGCAGCCGTGGATGGACTGCGGACCGTGCTCGGCACTGTCCGCATGAAGGGCGTGGTCGTCATCGGCGAGGGCGAGAAGGACGAGGCGCCGATGCTCTACATCGGCGAGGAAGTTGGCAGCGGCGACGAACCGCTGGTCGATATCGCGGTTGACCCGATCGACGGCACGACGTTGCTCTCCAAGGGCATGCCAAACGCAATTTCCGTCGTGGCGCTGGCGGAGCGCGGCTCGATGTACTACCCGCCACACATCGCGTACATGGAGAAGATCGCAACCGGACCGGCGGCCGCGGACGCGATCGACATCGAGCGGCCGGTGAAGGAGAACATTGAGCGCGTGGCCAAGGCGACCGGGCTGGCTGTTCAGGATGTAACCGTGGTCATTCTCGACCGTCCGCGCCACGAGGAAATCGTCAAGCAGATCCGCGAGACCGGCGCGCGCATCAAGTTCATCACCGACGGCGACGTGGCCGGCGCGCTCATGACGGCGATGCCGGAGACCGGCGTGAACCTGCTGCTGGGTATCGGTGGCGCGCCGGAGGGCGTGATCGCGGCCTGTGCGCTCAAGGCCCTGGGCGGCAACATCCAGGCGCGCATCTGGCCGCGCAACGAGGCGGAGTGGGAGATCGTTCGCGAGGAGGGCCTCGACACAAACGCCGTGTTGACAATGAATGACATGGTCAAGTCGGATAACACCTTCTTCGCGGCGACCGGGATCACCGACGGTGAACTACTGCGAGGCGTGCGCTACACTCCTCACGGGGTAGTGACGCAGTCGCTGGTGACGCGCTCGCGCTCGGGGACGGCGCGCTTCATCGAAGCGACGCATCAGCTGTCCAAGTTGCGCCAGTATTCCGCAGTTGACTTTGGCTGATGCCGCCGTATACTGGTATACTTGGAGAGTGCCCGTATAGGCGTGCGTCCATCTCCCTACTGTTTTCCAACAGCTACAGACCCCACCAGCACTGCCTCATGCTGTTCGGACCACTCTGACAGATTGATTCACCTGTGAGACAAATTGTGTCGATCACGGCGAAAGACGCGAACAATCGTGCGCCCACCGGCGCGTAGTACGAACGGTTTCCCATGACTATCGACGAACACACCACTCCAGAAGAAGCTGAGGACATCACCACGACCCACACGGAGGAAGCCTCGGTGGACGCCCCGAATGGAGCCCACCAGGAGATAACCACCCCGGACGGGGAAGAGCAGGAAGCTCGACCCAGGCGCTCCCGCAGCCGCACGACCCGCAGCGAGCAAAGCACAGAAGCCAATGGCCGCACGCGCACTCGCCGGCAGTCGAAGGCAACCGGTACGCG
>DATGQR010000553.1:0-6988 GCA_035304105.1 Thermomicrobiales bacterium
AATCGCCAGCCGCTCGTGACCGGCCAGCTCAGCAACCACACGCTGGTTCAACAGCCGCCCGGCGGGGGTCATCAGGACGACGTGTGTGCGTTCCAGGTCGTCACCAAGCGCGGCTTCGATCGACTCGACGATTGGCGGCGCCATCATGACCATGCCTGGACCGCCACCGAAGGGCGTATCGTCCACCGAGCGGTGGCGTCCCACGCCGTGCTCTCGGATGTCGTGCACCCGGATCTGGACGATGCCGCGCTCCTGGGCGCGTTTGATGATCGACTCCGAGAACGGTCCCTCGAAGATGCCCGGGAATATCGTGAAGATGTCAAACTGCATCGGGCGAACATCCGAACGTCGATACGAGTCGATCCGGCAATCCGCAGAGCGTCTCGACGCGCAGGTCCGCCGCGGTCTTGCCGGCCATCTCGCCATCCCAGTCAATGAGTACGGCGCGCATCCCGGCCTGTTGGGCCGAGCGGATATCGAACCGCTCCGAGTCGCCGATGTGGATGCAGGTTTCCGGTCGGCGGCCCAGCATCTCGGCGGCCAGCTCGTAGATGCGCGGGCTGCTCTTGTAGTGCCCGCAGTCCGCCGACGTCAAGACAGACTCGAAGCAATCGTCGATCTCGAAACGCTCCAGTGTCCATTCGAGGAAGGGGTGGTACGCGGCGCTGGAGACGACCATCATCGGCGCGCTGCACTCGTGCAGCTGCCGCACGGTCGAGATTATCCCGGGCATCGGCTCGACGCCCTCCAGCGTGGGCCGGAAGATCGCTTCCAGACCACGCTCGACTTCCTCCTCGGTGTAGGGAAGACCGAGGTGCTCCAACGTCTCGACGACGCAGGTGGCGGCGTCTTTTTCCAGACCGCTTTCCATCACCCAATTGCGGATCAGGCGGTAGTGCTCGCGGCCGCGCTCGCTGAGGCCTGGGTCGATGGTCCCGCCGCACTCACGCTCCCGCCATTCAAGGTAGGCCGGGATGAGGTCGAAGACCTCGAGCTGAAACCATTCATCGCAGCGCGCGATTGTGTTGTGAAAGTCGACGGTTACCGCCCAGGTCACCTGTGATTCCCATCCCTCATGCAGACGCGTCCAGTCCTGTGCCAATCGTACGCTGCCCGAACTGCCATAATCATGCGGGCTTACGCGGGGCTCCATTGTAGGGGCGAAAGATTCGAAGGGTAGGTGGTCGAGATCGAGATTCGTAGCGTGCTGGTGGCCGGAGGCGCCGGGTTCATCGGCAGCAACTTCGCCCGCTTGCTCCTGGAGCGGGATTACGAGCGGGTCGTCGTCTTCGATAAGCTCACGTACGCCGGCAATCTCGCGAACCTCGCCGACCTGGAGGGCGACCCGCGCTTCAGTTTTATCCGCGGCGATATCTGCGATGCCGCGGCGGTCGAGGAGGCGGCCGCGGGAATCGATGCCATCGTCAATTTCGCCGCGGAGACGCACGTCGACCGCTCGCTCCTCAACGCCGGAGAGTTCATCCAGACCGATGTCTATGGCGTCTATGTGCTGCTGGAGACGGTGCGCAAGCTTGGGACGACGCGCTTCGTACACGTCAGCACGGACGAGGTCTACGGCCACGTGCCCGAGGGATTCTCGGTTGAAACCGACCCACTCGCGCCGCGTAACCCGTACTCGGCAAGCAAGGCGGGCGGCGAGTTGATGATCAACGCCTACCGCGAGTCCTACGGCCTGCCGGCGCTAATCACGCGCGGCTCGAACACCTATGGGCCCTACCAGTACCCTGAGAAGGTGCTACCGGTCTCGATCACCAACGTGCTGGAAGGCAAGCCGATCCTGATCTACGGCGACGGCCGCCAGGTGCGGGACTGGCTGCACGTCCGCGATCACGCGGCCGCGATCGAGCACGTCATGCTCCACGGGGTGGCCGGTGAGACCTACAACATCGGGGGTGGCAACGAGCGCCGCAACATCGAGATCGCCCGCGTGATCCTCGACGAGCTCGACGCGCCCGACGACATGCTGCATTTCGTCTCTGACCGTCAGGGGCACGACCGGCGCTACGCCCTGGACACCACCAAGATCCGCGCACTGGGCTGGGCGCCAAAGATCCCGCTGGACGAGGGCCTGAGGGCGACTATCCAGTGGTACCGCGACCGCCGTGACTGGTGGGAGCCGATTCGCAACAGCGAGGACTACAAGCGGTATTTCGAGCAGAATTATGGGCATCGGGAAGTGCTAAAGGTCGGCCAGTGGTAAGAATCGACATCGCCGTCGCAAAGACGCACAAGTACGCCTCGCGTGAGAGTGGCGACACGGTAGAAACAGCTGAGCGCCCGACCGGTGGCATGTCGGTCGTCATGGTCGACGGGCAGGGCTCCGGCGCGGCCGCCAAGTCATTGAGCATGCTCGTGTCGAGCAAGGCCCTGTCGCTGCTCAAGGAGGGCATCCGCGACGGGGCGGTCGCGCGCGGCACGCATGACTTCCTGCTGGCTTTCCGGCACGGCAAGGTGTCGGCCACGCTGGACGTCGTCTCGGTCGATCTCGGCACGTCGGAGATCATCGTGACGCGCAACAACCCGATCCCCTACGTCGTGGGGATGGGTGACGAGTACACGCTCTGCACGAGCGTGGCCGGCCCGATCGGGGTCCATCGCCACACGCGCCCGGTCGTCGATTCGTACCCGGTGGAGGCGGGGCGCTGCGTCGTCGTTTTCAGTGACGGGATCGCCGGGGCCGGTAAGCGTGGTGGTTCGGTGTTCGACCCGGTTGGGTACTTGCGCCAGCACTCGCGCGTTTCGACGACCGCCCAGGAGATCGCCGACGGGATGTTGATGGCGGCGATCGAGGCCGATAACGACCGGCCGGCTGACGATATGAGCGTGGTTGTATTGTCATTGGTGGAGACTGATGGCCCGCCGGAGCCAATTCGGCGCATGTGGGTGAGCATCCCGGTCGCAGATTAGCCGTGGAGCGCCATGAAACAACGTGTCGTCGTCGTCGGGTACTGCGCCTCTGGAAAGTCGACCGTTGTAGCCGCGCTACGAGAGCGGGGCATCGACGCCCTGGCCGTCGCCCAGGAGCACTCGGTGATCCACGATCTCTGGAACCACCCGAATCCAGACGTGGTCGTGTTCCTCGACGTGGATATCGAGGAGATCCGCAAGCGGCGCGACAACCCTGGCTGGCCGGAGTGGATCTACGATCTCCAGCACGACCGCCTGGCCGAAGCCCGCGAGCGCGCCGACCTTGTGGTTGACACCTCGCACTTGAGCGTCGACGAGATCATCCCGCAGATTCTCGAACTGATCAGCCAGGACGGTTAGTTGCCGGTGGTGGGCGCATCCCGAAGCCGCGTAGTGCGCGTGAGCCGCAGGAAAAGGTAGGGCCTGGCGGCCGCCACCGCAAGCCAAACTACCCCGTGCAGTGCCGTTCCGCCGCCGGCCGTCAGTGCGAGCGCTGGGATCGCCGCCGTGCCGGTCGTGCCGATCGGGATCAGCCCTCCGCAGACGGCCATGAAGAGCCAGACCAGACTGTCGACCGGGAGGTAGGGTACGAGCAGGATCTTGACCGCCGCCGCGACCGCGCTCGAAGCGGCCACCGAGCCGATCACGTCCCAGGCGCGTGACATCGCGCCGGAGCCCACCGAGCTGGGGACCTGCGGCTGTTCCCCGGATGCGCGCAGTTGAGAGGCCCCGACCGTAGCCACCGCGATGATCGCGAAAGGCAAGATCAGCTCGGATTCGAAAGCGAGCAGGTAGGCGGCGCCTCCGATGAGGAGACTGGCAGAATGTCGCCAGACGGTGGCGCGCGCGCCGACCGGGAGTGCGGCGAGGATGACGATCGCGACGGCGACTTCGACGGCCAGGAAAATTGGCAGCGCGTCCCAGATCGTGAGTCCCCAGCTCGTCGGCAGCGCGGCCAGATCTTTGGCGCCAGGCATCTTCAGGCAAGCTCCGGTTCGGGTGAGCGCGGCTGTTACAATCGCTCGGCAACGTCGGCACAGTCCGCGACCCACGTCACGGAATACGATTGAAGTCTAGATGAACGCTCCCCACGTATCGGCCGGCATCAGCGTCCCAGTCGCCCGAGAGGATTCGCGGTGACTGATTCGCTGCGCGCGCCGGCTCCGACCGGCCACGATGAAGAGTTTCTGGTTCTTGCGCCTTCCGACGTGCGCAGCCTGCGCGTGCCCTGGGATGCGCGCTATTCCCGCCAGGATATCATTGATCTATTGCGCGGCGAGCCGGGGCTGTCGCTCTGGAATCCTCGCACTGGCGGATACCTGCTGGGGAGTCGCTGGCGGCACCGCGATGAGATCGCGAACGTTGTCGACATCGTCGGCCCGGCGGTTGCCGACCAGCTCCTGAGGGCGTTCATCGCGCTGTGCACCGGGCGCGGCTTCGAGCTGGCGGTCGTCGCCGAGTACTCCGAGCGCCGGCGCAGCAGCTTCTATTTCGCCGCCGGTATGGATGTCATCGAGGACATCATCGTCTACGAACTGGGCAAGATCCCGCCAGAGTATGACCGTCCAGTTGATCTTGGCGGGCTTCGAGTGGCCGAGATCGACATCGATGACGAGCGGGAGTTCGAGGAGTTGCTGGCGGTCGATCACGCGGCCTTCCCCTGGCTGTGGTGGAACAGCGAAGGAGAGTTTCGCAACTACGCCGCCGTGCCCGGTGTGACCATCGAGGGTTTCCGCGAGCCCGGCGGGAAACTCGTGGGCTACATCGGAACGACCTCGCTGGGGTCATGGGGCCATTTGGACCGTATCGCGGTCGATCCGGAGATGCAGGGGCGAGGGCTGGGACGTACGTTGCTGAAGTACTCGATTTACCGGATGAAGGCGCAGGGCGCGCGGAGGGTTGCGCTGAGCACGCAGCTCAGCAACCGCGTCAGTCGGGCGTTGTACGAATCAACCGGCTTCCGGCGCTCGCGGGCGCATGATTACCGAATCTACGGGCGGGCGCTGCAGGGCCGCGAGCTGCCCGGCTCCTGGAGCAAGGAATCAGATGAACAATAGCTTTGGGCGTGTCTTTCGGATCACGACGTGGGGGGAGTCGCACGGTCCGGCACTGGGCGTCGTCCTCGACGGTTGCCCGGCCGGAATCGAGCTGAGCAATGAGATCGTGCAGGCGGAGCTCGACCGCCGGCGCGTCGGCCAGTCGAAAGTGACCAGCCCGCGCCAGGAGCGCGATCGGGTCGAGATCCTTTCGGGCGTTTGGGACGGGCGCACGACCGGTGCCCCAATCTGCATGATCACCTACAACCGCGACGCCGACTCAAGCAAGTACGACATCATCAAGGATCTCTATCGCCCCGGCCACGCCGACTACACCTACGACGCCAAGTGGGGCATCCGCGATCATCGCGGCGGGGGACGCTCCAGTGCCCGCGAGACCTGGGGGCGGGTCGCGGCCGGCGCCGTGGCCCGGCAGATGCTCAAGACGGCCGGGATCGACGTCTACGCCCACACCGTCCAGATCGGCGACATCAAGGCGGAGACGTTCGACCGCTGCGCGATCGAGCGCAATCTCGTGCGCTCGGCCGACCCGGCCGCGGCCGAGAAGATGGTCGCGGCGATCGAGAAGATCAAGGCGGAGAAGAACAGCCTGGGCGGGGTGGTCGAGGTCGTGGCCGAGGGCGTGCCGCCGGGCCTGGGCGACCCGATGTACGGTAAGCTCGACGCGCTCATCGGCTACGCCATGATGAGCATCCACGCGACAAAGGGTGTCGAGATTGGCCGCGGGTTCGCGTCGGTCTCCTCGACCGGCTGGGAGAACAACGACTGGTTCTACGTCGATGACGAGGGCCGCGTGCGAACGCGCACCAACCACGCTGGCGGGATGCTGGGCGGCATCTCGAACGGTGAGCCAATTGTGGCGCGGGTGGCGATCAAGCCGACCTCGTCGGTGGAGCGCGAGCAGGAGACGGTGACGCGCCAGGGCGAGCCGCGCAAGATCATCGTCGAGGGCCGCCATGACCCCTGCGTGGTGCCGCGCGCCGTGCCGGTCATCGAGGCGATGATGCTCTTGGTGCTGGCGGATGCCTGGCTGGTCAACCGCATGAGCCGCCTGTCATGGGAGCAGCCGGCATCATACTGACCCGTTGATCAAGTCCTCGAGAAGATCCCAGAACTCGGGCAACGTCTTCGAGACGCAGCCGGGGTCGGCGATGCTGATGCCGCCGGCCCGAGCGGCCGTGACCGCGAAAGCCATCGCCATACGGTGGTCGTCGTAGGTCTTGACGGTGGCCGGGGCCGGCTCGCCGGGCTGGATCGTGAGCGAGTCCGGGCGCTCCTTGACCTCGATGCCGAGCCGGGTCAGCTCCGCGCAGGTCGCGGCCAACCTGTCCGTCTCCTTGAGACGGATGTGTCCCACATTGCGGATCGTGGTCGGGCCATCCGCGAAGGGCGCAATCGCAGCCAGCGTCATCACGGTGTCGGAGATGGCGTTCATGTCGACGTCGACGGCCCGGAGTTGCTCCGGCCCGCGCACCGTGATCTCAGCGCCGCGCTCGACCCGGCAGCCCATCTGCTCCAGGACATCGACGAAGTGGACGTCCCCTTGCGCCGAGTCAGGCGGCAGGTTGGCTATGGTGATTTCTCCACCGGTGACGGCTGCCAACGCGAAGAAGTAGCTGGCGGCCGAGGCATCCGGCTCGATCGCGTAGTCGCGCGCGGCATAGCGATTGCCCGGCTCGACGCTAATGCGCCTGTAGCCATCGTAGTTCATCTGCACGCCGAAGGCCGCCATCGTCTGGGCGGTCAGGTCGATATACGGCTTCGAAACCAGCTCGCCCTCAACTTCGATCTCGATCGGTCCTGACGCGGCCGGCAAGACCATCGCCAGCGCCGAGAAATACTGGCTGGACAGGTCGCCACGCATCCGTGCCCGGCCGGCTTTCAGGCCGTTCGATGTGATGCGGATCGGAGGGCAGTCGTTGTTATGCTCGGACACTGCCTCGACGCCGAGCTGTCGCAGGGCGTCGAGTAGCGGGCCGATGGGACGCTCGCGCATCGCCTCG
>DATGQR010000554.1:0-4488 GCA_035304105.1 Thermomicrobiales bacterium
GCGCACGTAATCCTCGGCCATACGGCGAGCCGAGAAGCGCTGCTCGAACACGTCTCGGCAGCGTCTCCGGCCGATCAGCGGGAGCCGTCCGACCGCCCGCACCGCGTCCTCCACGTCGGCAACGATGTAGCCCGTCACCCCATGCTCGATCACCTCCGGCACGGAGCCGCGGCGGAACGCGATCACCGGGGTGCCGCAGGCCAGCGCCTCGATCATCACCAGGCCGAAGGGCTCCGGCCAGTCGATCGGGAAGAGCAGTGCCAGCGCGTTGCCCAGGAACTCATTCTTCTCGTGGTCGCCGATCTCCCCGACGAACTCGACCAGCGGGTCGTCCAGCAGCGGCTTGATCTCCGCGGCGAAGTACTCCGCGTCGGCGCGGTCGACCTTGGCGGCGATCTTCAGCGGGATCCCCAGCCGCCGCGCGATCTCGATCGCCCGGTCCACCCGCTTCTCCGGCGAGATGCGCCCCAGAAATGCCAGGTACTGTCCCGGCTTCGGGTGGAAGCGATAGAGGTCGAGCGGCAGTCCGTGGTGCACCGTCGCCAGCCAGTTCGCGTGCGGCAGCGGCGCGCGCTGCGACTCCGAGATCGAGACGACCGGCATCTCGGCGAATTCACGGAAAACCGGCATCAGATCGGGGATGTCCAACCGCCCGTGCAGCGTCGTCAGCTGCGGGGTCTGCGAGCGGCGCGATAGCGGGAAGTGGTGATAGTCGATGTGATAGTGAATCAGATCGAACTCGTCGGCCCGCTTGGTGACTGCCTCCAGCAGCAGCATCTGGTGGGCGTAGGGGTCGACGCACCTCGGATCGAGGCGTAGCGCGCGTGGGCTGACCGGCACGAGCTCGGCGCTGGTGAGCGAGTCACCGCTTGCGAACAGGGTGACGTCATGCCCCTGGCGCACGAGCTCCTCGGTCAAGTACGAGACCACGCGCTCAGTTCCGCCGTACAGTCGCGGCGGAACGCTCTCATACAAAGGCGCAACTTGTGCGATTCGCATCATCTAGATCCTCTCCAGACAACGCAAGCGCGCGATGCTCTCTAGCCCGATTATAGGGAGGAACCATCGAACTGGCTAGCACTCGAGCGCGGCGAGTGCTAACGCTGGCGGGGCGTCCATCTTTTGTGTCCCGAGCCCTCTGCGGGCACGTAGTTAGCGGGCGATTTCGAGCGTGCTGCCGAATGTCAGCACCATTCTTCAGCGCCGTCGCGCGGTTTGAAATGTGGGCCGTTATCCCCGCTCGCGGTTGGCGGCGATGATGCGCTGGAAGACGTCGGCCAGCGTGCGGGCCTCGTCCTCGCTGATGTGGAGCGCGAAGCTCTCGACGATGCTCCGCCCGTAGACCGGCCAGGCCTCGCGCATCGCCTCCAGGCCCTCCTCGGTCAGGACGGCGTAGGCGCCCCGCCTGTCTTCCGGGTCCGGCTCGCGGCGCAGCAGACCGGCGGCCTCCAGGCGATCCACCGTGCGGGTGAGCGTGCTCCGGGCCATCACGACCTCGCGCGCCAGTTCGTGCATCCGCAGCCGGCGCCCGGGACTCTCGTAGAGCCTGATCAGCACGTCGTACCAGACCACCGGGATGACCTCGGCCGCCGCCAGGTCGCGCTCGATGCGCGTGACCACCTCGGCGTAGGCGGTGATGAAGCCGCGATAGGCGGCGAGCCGCAGCGGGTCGGGACGCCGCCGCCAGGCGCGGCCGGTCTTGCGCTTTTCCAGTTCCTCGTCCACGGTCCCTCCCTCTGGCCTCGCGGCAGCCCCGTCGAGGTAGTTGCAAGCGGAACTATACAGTAGTACACTGCCGGATAGTTGCAGATGGAATGATGCCGCTTGCAATGATCTGGCAGTGGCGTCCTCAGAGCGCAAAGGAGCGTTCCATGTCCCCGACGACAGTCCGCATTGCCATCGCGTTCCACAGCGGCAGCGGCCACACCGCGCGCCAGGCCCGGGCCATCGCCGACGCGGCCGCGGCCGTGCCCGACACCTTCGTCGAGCTAATCGACGTCAGCGCGATGACCGACGAGGCCTGGGCCGCCCTGGAACAGGCCGACGCCATCGTATTCGGCGCCCCCACCTATATGGGCGGGCCGTCCGGCGCCTTCAAGACCTTCGCGGACGCTTCGGCGGCCGCCTGGGCGCAGCGCCGGTGGGCGGGCAAGCTGGCCGCCGGCTTCACCAGCTCCGCGCACATGAGCGGCGACAAGCTCAACACGTTGATCTACTTCGCGCTGCTGGCCGCCCAGCACGGCATGACCTGGGTCAACCTCGATATGAAGGGCGGCTGGGGCACCAGCGAATCATCGCCGGACGAACTCAACCGCATCGGCAGCTGGATCGGCGCGATGGCCCAGGTCAACATGGACCAGGGACCGGAGCTGGCCCCGCCGGCCAGCGACCTGGCGACCGCCGCCGAGCTGGGCCGCCGGGTAGCCCGGGTCGCCCACCAGCTCGCCCGTGGCCGCCTGGCACTGGCCGAAGCCAGTTGGGCCGCCTGAGCGATAGACGGAGACCCCCTGCCATGGCCTGGTTATTCCTGCTGGCCGCTGGCTGCGTCGAGGTAGCCTGGGCCCTGAGCATCGAGCCGACGCATGGCTTCACCCGGCCGCTGCCGACGGCGCTCTGCTTCGTGCTCGGCGCCAGCGCGGTCTACCTGCTCACCCACAGCCTCGGCTCGCTGCCGATCGGCACGGCCTACGCCGTCTTCACCGGCATCGGCGCGGTCGGCACCGTGACCTTCGGCATCATGTTGCGCGACGACCCGGTTTCGCCGGGCCGGGTCGCCGCGCTCGGGTTGATCATCGCCGGCATGGTCGCCCTGCGGCTGGCGCCCGGATCGTAGCCGCGATCCGGGCGTCGGTCCCCGGCTAATGCGGGACGGCGTCCTCCGGCAGCGGGCTGACGTACTTCTTCCCGCCGGTCGCTTCCTGGAATTCCCGCTTGGCCGCCTTGAGCGCCTCCGGGTTGGTCATCAGCTCGAAGCCGGTCAGCGCCATCGCCTTGGCGGCGAAGTCCATGCCCCGGAAGCCAATGTTTGCGCCGGACGAGGCTGTGATCTGCCAGCTGTGGCCCGGCGAGCCCAGCGGATGGCAGCAGGTCAGCAGGTTGCCGGTCGGCGTGATCTGGCTGACGTCGCCCACCTCGGTCGAGCCGTGCATGATCCGGAACTCCTCGCTTGGACGGATCACCTTCTCGCAGAGCACGTCGCCGATATCCTCGGCCGTCGTGCCCGGCGCGGCGTTCTCGAGGATCTGGCGGCGGTTCAGCTCGATCGTCTCCTCGGGGATCGACTTCTGCAGCTCGCGGGCGAAGGCCATCTCCTCGTGGGTGAACTCGATGCCGCCCAGCGCCTCCATCTTGTCGAGCATGATGTTCGAGATCGTCTTGTTTGGCAGCAGCTCGTAGCAGCCGGTCAGGAACTCGACGTCGTAGGTCGTCTCGGTCATCAGCGCCGCGCCCTTGGCGCAGTCCAGCATGCGCTTGTAAATCGCCTCGACCTGCTCGCGCTTGGGGGCGCGCACGAAGTACCAGATGGTCGCTTCGGGCGGCACCACATTGGGCGCCTGGCCGCCGTTCTCGATGACGCTATGGATGCGGGTGTCCTGCTCGACGTGCTCGCGCAGGTAGTTGACGCCGATGTCCATCAGCATCGCGGCATCGAGCGCGCTGCGCCCCAGGTGCGGGGCCGCCGCGCCGTGTGCCGCCACGCCGTGGAAGTGCACCTTGAATGAGTTCATCGCCAGGCTGCTGCCGTTTGACCAGACGGTGTTGGCATAGCCGGGGTGCCAGGTGACCGAGGCGTCCAGGTCGTCGAAGACGCCGTCCCGGGCCATGTAGGTCTTGCCGGTCAGCGTCTCCTCCGCCGGGCAGCCGTAGTAGCGCACCGTGCCCTTGGTGCCGGTCGCCTTCATCGCCGCCTGCATCGCCAGCGCCGCGCCCAGCGCGCCGACGCCGTAGAGGTTGTGGCCGCAGCCGTGCCCCGGGCCGCCGGGCACCAGCTCCTTGCGCTCCGGCGTGGCGTCCTGCGACAGTCCGGGCAGCGCGTCGTACTCGCCCAGGATGCCGATGATCGGCCGGCCCTCGCCCCATGAAGCGACGAAGGCCGTCTCCATCTGTCCGACGCCCCAGGTGATCTCGAAGCCGTTCTTCTCCAGCTCCTCGGCGATCAACTGCGAGGCGAACTTCTCCTGCAGCCCGATCTCCGGGTTCTCCCAGATCGCCCGGGCCTTGGCGGCGAAGTGGTCGTAATGCTGGTTCAGGTATTCGACTATCGTCTGCTCGGCACTCATGCCTCACCCTCTCTCCAGATGTCCGACGATTGTCGGCCATCGTAGCAAGACGGACCCGGCTGTTGAACTCCCTCGACGGCGCTCGTTGGACTGGCACGCGACCTGCGAGCCGGGAAGGTGCTAGGCTCAGGCAAAGAGTGCTGCCGGTGCAACGCAAACGTCGGGAGGATCCATGACGACGGATGCCATCCTCGGTGAGCTTCGGCTC
>DATGQR010000555.1:0-8772 GCA_035304105.1 Thermomicrobiales bacterium
ATCCGTCGCTGCCGATGCTGCGGCTCGCCGACGACGGCCGGCACGACAACATCACCTGGATCCACGGCTTCGCGGAGACTGCGCTGCTCGACGGCCCGTATGATCTGATGGTTGCCGGCGCCAGCATTCACTGGATGGACCACGCCGCGCTCTTTCCCAGGCTGACCGGCCTATTGGCCGGGCATGGTGTGCTCGCGGTGCTCGGAGGGGACCACGCCCACGACACGCCCTGGGAGGGCGAGTGGGAAGATTTCCTGGCGCGCTGGTTGGACCGGCTTGGCGATCGCTACAGCCCCGGTGAGTATCGCGCCGCGATGACGGCTTTTCGGCCTTGGATGGATATCGCTGGCGAGCGCGTCTTCGAAGACCGCTTCAGCCAGAGTATCGACGACTTCATCGAATGCCAGCACTCCCGCGCCAGCTGGAGCCGCGCCAATCTCGGCCCGCTCACCGCCGAGTTCGACGCCGACCTCCGCGCTCTACTCCGACCTCATGCACGGAATGGCACGCTCTACTACACAACCCGAACCGAAATCATCTGGGGGCGGCCGCGCCCTGATCCCGACCGGCGATGAACGCGGGCGCATCGCGAGCCGCTGCGACGATGTTGTCTGCTGGGACAGCATCAATCAGCACGTTCTCACGACGTTGCGTCGGGTACACCGACTGACGTTCACTCGCCGTGCAGGTACGGCGGCAGGAACTCTTGCCTATTGGCTGCGATCTCGGCTAGGCTGGGCGCATGGTGGCCGGGAAGGGGGGTCGGCGGCGCTCTTCCAGCCGCGTCAGGAGCGCCGCCCTGCGCCTCGGTTTAGTTGCGATTGCGGCACTACTGGTCCTCATCACTCTTGCGCCCGGACTGCGGCCGGTGGCGGCCAGCGCGCCCGGCGATCCGATCGATCATCCGGCCTTCCACCGCCTTTGGGCGCGCACCGACCTCCCGATCGTCAAGCTGCGCGTCAGCCGCAGCTGGACCTGGGGGGAGAAGCCGCTCACGCCGTTGCTCGCCGAGCCGGTTGCTGAGGGCGCGCGCTACGTCCAGTACTTCGACAAGGGGGCGATTGAGTTCAACTCCGACCCGGCCATCCCGCTGGGCCACCCTGCCTGGACCCTCTCCAGTCCGCTAGCCCGCGAGATGGTCAGCGGCCAGGTCATCGACGGCACCTGGCGCTCCCCGGCCAGAATCGCCATCGCCGGGGATCCCGATGATCCGCTCGGCCCGACCTACGCCACCTTTTCCGGCCTGCTGGACGCCCCACCGGCCGGCGACGGTGCCTTGGTCCTCGAGACGGTCGACCGCCAGGGCAAGGTCAGCCGCGACGCGCGCTTCGCGCGCTACGGGGTCACCGCCGCCTACCGGGTCCAGCTGCCGGGGCTCGATCACCAGATCGCCTCGCCGTTCGCGGAGTTCATCGAGTCCGAGGGGCTGATTTACCGGGCCGGCCAATTCGTCGATGCGCCGCTCTTCGAGGACCGCTGGGCGATGGTCGGCCTGCCGCTGACCGAGGCCTACTGGGCGCAGGTCAAAGTGCGCGGCGAGGTCGTCGACGTGCTGGTGCAGGTCTTCGAGCGCCGGGTGCTGACCTACACGCCATCCGAGCCTGAGGGCTGGCAGGTGCAGTTCGCGAACACCGGCCGGCATTACCTCGACTGGCGCTACGGCGGCCTGCCCGACGAGCGCCTGGCCGCCGATCCCGACGCGCTCCCCGCTCCCGCCCCACCTGACTACGACGCGCTCCGGGCGGAACTCGAGGCCGTCCTTGCCAGCGCCGACGGCGAACTGGCGCTGGCCGTGCTGGACTTGCAGACGAACGAGCTGATTTCGATCAACGGCGATCGCCGGCGGCTGGCGGCCAGCGTCGCCAAGATGCCGATCATGATCGCCGTGGCCCGCGACATCACGGCCGGCCGCTACAGCGCCGCCGATGTCGAGCACCTGGTGGTCTCGGCGATGGGCGACAGCGAAAACCACACCGCCCGCGAGCTGCTGCGGATTATCGGCAATGGCGACGTGGGCGCGGGTATCCGGCGGATAAACGCCATCCTGCGCGCCTTCGGGGCGAAGCAGTCGATCGTGACTCACCCGCCTGGGTACTGGGGCGAGGAGTACGGCTACGCCGAGCGGCTGGGCGAGACCGAGAACTGGCTGACCGCCGAGGATACCGTGCGCCTGTTCGCGGGCGTCTGGCGCGGCCGTGGCCTGACCGAGTCCGAACGCGACTACATTCTCTGGAGCCTGGACCTGCCTTCGCCTTTCTTCGACGGGCCGATCCGCGCGGCGCTGCCGGATGAGGCCGCCGCGTTCCACAAGACGGGTGTGATCCTCGAGCCGGAGAACGTCTGGAACGATGCCGGCATCGTCGTCTTCGAGCGCGGCGGCGAAGAGTACGCCTACGCCTACGCGTTTCTTTCCAGCCGGACCGGCGACTCCTATATGAGTGGCTATTACCTGAACCAGCAGATAAACCAGGTCATCTGGGACGCGTTCAATGCCCTCGGCGGCGATGCCGAGCCCGCAATGCTAGCGACTGCCGGCAACTCCAGCGATGACCTCTGGCTCACTTGGTGGACCGGCATTCGGTGATACTGCGGCAGGCCCCGCGACAAGACGGCGTTGGGATAATCTGCCAGTTCAATGTCCGTAGGGGTGGAGCTTGTCTCCAGCCGTTCTCGGCCACGCTCTTGTTCCCGGGTGGAGACAAGCTCCACCCCTACGATGATGCCCAGGCACGACTCCAGAGAGCAGTCGGGAGTTTCACGACGCGGTGAGAGGATCGCGCCTCTCGATTTACGCCGATCGTTGGCTTTGGGTTCAGGCGCGGCGGTCGATGACGCGGGGGGTGTCGTCGGGACCGTGACCTGCCTCACGGAGAGCTTCCATCAGCGCGTTGAGGGTGGCGTCGTTGGCGGCGAGGATGTCGCTGGCCAGCGCCTGATTGCGGTCGCGGGCGGCCGAGACTTGCTGCTGGAGGGCGAGCAGTTCCTCGCGCAGCTCCAGCAGGCGCGCGGCGGCGGGGTCGTCGAGGCCGGCGGCAATGTCGCGCAGGCTGGCGGCTGCCGGGTCGCCGCCTGACGCGGAAACGAGCTGCCGGGTGAGGGCAGCTCGCTCGTTTTCGATGTGTTGGGCTTCTTCCGCCAGGTCGACCAGCTCGCCGGCCAGTTCGCCGAGGGCGGTGAGGTCGCGGGCGATCATCGCCTCGCGCTGGCGCTCCAACAGCGTCAGAGTCTGGCGCTGGCGCTCGGCCGTGCGCTCGAGGATGCGAATCAGGTCACGCGCGGCCGCGGGAGCGTCCAACGGGGCCGGCTAGCTCTCGTGATGGCCGAGCAGGCGCGCCGCCAGCTCGGTGCTGGTGACGTTGTAGTTGCCGCTGGCGATCGCCTCGCGCAGCTCCTGGACGCGGTCGGCGCGGACGTCCGGCGTCTCGCGCACCGCTTCGAGCGCGCGATTGCGGAAGGCCGCCTCGCCGGAGATGTCGACCTGATCGGCCGTGAAGCGCGCGGCCTCGCTTGCGGCCACCTCTCCGCGGCCGCCAACGGCGCGGCTGCGCTCTACGCTCTGCGGCGCTCCGGGGTCCGTCGGGCGATTGATGCGCTGGTCACCGGAGGTGGGATTTACGCGATCGACCATTGATCTACTCCGATCCGTCAATGTGCTTCGATGTCCGGGGGTGCTCCAGTGGATGCATCTTCGTTCCCGGTCACTGCTAGTATCGACCGCCGTTGCCAGAGCTTTAGGCCTTTAGCACTGTTCCCGGTGCGTTCGTCTTACGACGACCGGGTCGACCGAACAGGACTAGTGTATCTGGCGCCGGTTAGCGGCGCATATCAAAGGCGCGCGCGATCATCTCGTCGAGCGTCCGCAGCGCGTTGATATTGAGTTGGTAGGCGCGCTGGGCCTCGACCATGCGCGTCATCTCGTCCGCCAGATCGAGGTTGGCCATCTCCAGTACGCCGTTAATGACGCGCCCGAAACCTTCGGCTCCGGACACGCCGATTACGGGCGCTCCGGAGGCCTCGGTCTCCTGAAACAGGCTGTCGCCGATCGCCAAAAGGCCGTCCGGGCTGTCGAAGCGCGCCAGCGAGATTTGGCCCACCTGCTGCTCGGCGCCCCCGGCGACCGGCACGGCGAAGACGTTGCCCGCGCGGTCGATCCGGGCGAAAGTCATCGCCGCCGGGATCTGAATTGGCTGGCCGTCGACGTCCAGCACATATCCGCCGCCGTCGGTGACCAGCGTGCCATTGGCGTCGATGTTCAGCGCGCCGTTGCGGGTGTAGGCGATGCCCGCGCCGGTGTCGATCCTGAGAAAGCCCTCGCCGAAGATGGCCACGTCGAGGTCGCGGTCGGTGATCTGGGCCGCGCCCTGGCCCCAGAGCGTCGTCGTTGCCTGGAAGTAGACGCCGGCCGAGGCGGGCTCGTCCTCGCCGCTCTGTAGCTCCAGGATGTCATGCAGGTCGAAGCGGATGTCGGCCGGCTCCGCGCGGCGCGCTTTGAAGCCGGTCGTGTGCATGTTCGCCATGTTGTGGGCGATTGTGTCCAGAATGTACTGCTGCATCCTGATCCCGGAGGCGGAGATGCCGTAGGCGCTCATCGGATCACGTCACTTCCTATTGAACCCGGCCGAGATCGCGAACGGTCATCTGCAGCGTCTCATCCTGCATCTGGACCATGCGCTGGGCCATGTCGTAGGCGCGCTGCGCCTCCATCAGGTCGACGGCGGTCCGGTTCACGTCGACGTTGGACATTTCCAGGAACCCCTGATGCACCGCCGTGCCCGGCGACTCCAGCGGCTCCTGGTCGGTCGTGTAGCGGTTGCTGCCGTTCGAGACGAGCTGCCCCGGCTCGGCGAACTCGACGATGCGCAGCTGCCCCAGCACGTCGTCGCCGGCCTGGATCGTGCCGTCTGAGCCGATCCAGACCTCGTCGAGTCGCTCGGGCGGGATGATGATCGGCTGGTCGCCGACGCCGTTGACCTGGCGCCCGTCGGCGGTCATCAGCCTGCCGCCGGGTTCGAGGAGGAACACGCCGTTGCGGGTGTACTCCAGACCCTCATCGCCCTGAATGACGAAGAAGCCGGGACCGGTCAGCGCCACGTCCAGAGGCCGGCCGGATTCGCGCAGCGCGCCCTGGGTCGGGTCGATCTCGATCGGGGCCATCGCCACGGCCGTCGAGAGGTCGCCCAGACGGAACTCACCGGTTGCCTCAAAGTGATGCAGCAGCATCTCCTGGAACTCTTCGACGCGCACGTTGACCTGCCGGTAGCCGGGCGTCGAGACGTTCGCCAGATTGGCGGCGTTCGTCAGCTGGCGGGCCATCTGGGCGACCATCCCGGAGGCCGCCGTGTACCAACCGCGGATCATCGCTCCTCCTCCCGCCGGATGTGCGGCGCGGTCCAGGCCGCGATGAAGCCGACCGCCAGCGCCCCGGCGAAGAGGAAGACGAGAATGGCCGGCGCGTCATCCGACGGCCCGGGCCGCTCGCCGGTGCGCGGCAGCTCGCTCGGCACCAGCTCGGATTCGACTTCGGCATTGGGGAAGGCGCCGACGATCGACCAGCGCGCGTCCGGGTCGGGCGAGGCGTCGGGATCGTCCTCGATGGTGACCACGACGAGATCCCAGCCCTCGTCGGGGATGGACTCCTCGAAGACGACGTCGACCGGCGTCACCCCGGAGGGATCGGCCTGAAAGGTCGTCAGTGCCAGGATCTCCTCGGACTTCGTGTTGTAGAGCCACAGCCCATACTGGGCGCCCTCCTCGGGCAGCAGGCCCTCGAACTCGCCGTGGACCTCGCCATCGTCGAAGGCGATCTCCACCCGGCCGGTGGCATCTTGCGGCCCGGCGTTGGAGTAGGGCGGCTGATAGGCGAGCGCGACCCGCACCGGCGCGCCGTTGGCTTTGGCGACCGCCGCCGGGATCAACAGCAGCGACAGCATTACCAGCGCGCTGATCAGCGCCTGGGCGCGACGGCTCGTGACGAGGATCATCCGATTGCTCTCCTCTTCATCGTGGTGCTCGCAGTCCGGCCCAGGCGCTGAGCCAGCGCGACCTCCGAGCGGCTCTTGCCCTGGCGCCGGGCGACGGCGGTAATGTCGAGCTGCCCGTTGGTCTCGGGCCACTCGATGGGCGCCTCTGGCTTGACTGCCGGCTGGCGAACGTCGACGGCGGCCTTCGCCGGGGCGGGCTTGTCCCTGACGATCTGCTCGACCTGCGCGGCCACCTCGACCGGCAGCGCCGAGCGCAGCGCGCTCGACTTTTCGATCAGGTCGCGCAGCTGGCGGCGCTCGGCCTTGGCGGCCCGCACTGTCTCGACCAGCGCGTCCATCGTCTCGACGACGACCTGGTTGCTCTCCTTGATCGCCGCCGCGACCGGCTTGAGCTGGTCGTTGATCTGCTCCTGGGTCAGCACCTGGCGGTCGACGCTGACGGCCAGCGCGTCGACCTGCTGGTAGACCTCCTCCAGTTCGTTGCGAGCGCGCCGCTGCTCGCGCCACAGCCGCTCGATGACAAGCGTCTGGGCGAGCGCGAAGGCGACCACCAGGGCGAGAATCAGCAACATCATCTGGGAGCTCCTGCCGTTTCCGCGTTGGATTCACTCGGGCGGTTCAAGATCGAGCGCAGCTGCAGGATCGCCCGCGAATGCAGCTGGCTGACGCGTGATTCGGTGATGTCGAGGACCTGCCCGATCTCTTTGAGCGTCAGTTCCTCGAAGTGGTAGAGCTTGAGGATCAGCTGGTCCCGCTCGGGCAGCGTCTCGATGGCTTCGGCGAGCTGGCGGATCATCTCCTGATCGATCGAGACGTCGGCCGGGTCCGGGCTGTCCTCGTCGACCAGCGTGTCGATCAGCAGCACCTCGTCGTCGCCGCGCGGCCCGCCTTCGAGCGGCACCAGGTAGATGTTGCTCTCGCGCAGCACGCGGTGGTACTCCTCGAGCTCCATCCCCAGGTGAGCGGCGACTTCCTCATCCTCCGGCATGCGGCCCTCGGCCATGCTGATCTCGCTCATCGCGCGCTCGATCTGGTTGGCCTTCTGGCGGATGCCGCGGGTGACTGGGTCGAGCCGCCGCAGCTGATCGATGATCGCGCCGCGAATGCGCTGGATGGCGTAGGTCTCGAACTTGACGCCGCGCGCCGGGTCGAAGCGGTCGACGGCTTCGATCAGGCCGATCGTGCCGTAGCCGAGCAAGTCCTCGTGGTCGGTCCCCACCGGCAGGCGCAGCGCCAGGCGGCCGATGACATAGCGCACCAGCGGGGCGTACTGCATGACGATCTCCTCGCGCAGCTGGGCGCTCGGCTGGATGCTGTACTGCTCCCAGAGCCGCGCGCCGCGCCCCTCGCCAGCGCGGTCCTCCACCACGGCGCGTCGAAGAAATCTGCGTTGTCTCGGCTCTTCGGACATTTACCGTTCCTCGTTCGCACTGCCTGCCGTCACGCCGGGCCGGCTCCGGCTGCTAGGCATCCTCGCCCTCCTCGCTCGCGGTCAGCTCCTCGACCTGCTGGAGGATGGCGTCTGCGCGCTCTTCGGCGGCGGCGTGCAGCAGCAGGTGGCGGATCGCGATGCCCGCTGCGCCGGTCACCGCCATAGCCCCACCGGCGAACAGGACCGCATAGAGCAGGCTGCTGCCGCGCTGGAGCTGGACCAGGTAGACGACCAGGAACGCGACGATCGCCAGCGCCATGACCCAGCGGCCCAGCCAGAGCCCCTTGCCGCGCTCCTCGGGCGGGGCTTCGGCGGGCGGCACGGGCGGGCGCGCCGGCCGGTTCCGAGGTCTCGACGCCAAATCAGGCCACTCCTCCAACATTCATGACCCACTCATTCGGCATGATGAAATCGCGCAGCAGTTCCGGGGTCGCGACGTGCAAGTCGTCCGGCACGCTCGGGCCTGTGGCCAGATACCCGAGCGGCAGCTGACAGGCTGCGGCGACGTTCACCATGGAACCATACCGGCGCGTCTCATCCAGCTTGGTCAGGATCAGCGCCACCGGATTGATCAGCGCGAAGCGCCGCGCCGCCTCGATCGACTCGTGCGGGTCGCTCGACGCCGCCAGCGTCAGGTAGCAGAGCACCCGGTCGCGATAGCCGACCAGGTTGCGTAGCTCCTGGAGCATCGCGGCGTCGTAGGGGCTCACCCCGGGCGTGTCGATCAGCACCACGTCGGCGTCGTGCGAGGCGTCCAGCGCCGCTACGAAGTCCGAGCGCGAGTAGACGATCCGCAACGGCGCGTCGATCAGCCGGGCGAAGGTGTCGAGTTGCTCGACCGCACCGACCCGGAAGGTGTCGGTCGTGACCAGCGACACCGGCCGACCGATCTCGGCGAAGTGGGCGGCGAACTTGGCGATCGTCGTCGTCTTGCCGACGCCGGTCGGCCCGACCAGCGAAACCACCACCCGCCCGGTCTCCGGGATCGTCGCGCCGGTCGGGACCAGCCGCCCGACGACCTTGCGGAAGTGCCCGCGCTGCATCGGCAGCGGCGTGCGATCCGGGAAGGTGACGATCTGGTCGATGTACTGCTCGTCCATGCCGATGCGCCGGAAGTGGGCGCGCAGGGCGTGTGGCGGCGGGATGGCCGGGGCGCTCTGCTCCAGCGGCGTTACCGGCTCGAAGCGGTCGGTCTGAACCAGGGTGTGGCGCAGGACGGGGCGGCGCGCTGGCGGCTCGCTCGTGCGGGCCGGCGCGGCGTAAGCGCCGGGCCACGACGGCGCCGCGGGCTGTCTGGGCGCCCGGCCGCCGGACTCGTCGATGGCAACCACCTCAGTGTCGCCCAGGCGCGGGTCAATG
>DATGQR010000556.1:0-2275 GCA_035304105.1 Thermomicrobiales bacterium
CGCGCCGTCCAGTCGGGCGTGCCGATCCAGCCGTCCAGGCCCTGCGTCCAGTCGGATTCGTAGATCACCGTGCCCTCCGGCGGGGGCGGCATGGGCGGGCGGGTCGCGGGCGGTACTGGCTCTGCGGTCGCGTTGGGCGGCGAGGTGGGCGTGGAGTCCTGGATCGAGCGCGAGGCGGTGAGGTCGATCGCCGCCAGCTCGGCGCGCGCCAGGCGGTCGAGCGCCGTGACCGACGGGGGCAGCCACTCGTCGTCCTCGCCGGCCGGCACGGGGATGTCGAGGCGCAGGCGGTGCCAGTCTTCCGAGCGCGCTGGACGCACGGCGACGCGCAGCTCGACCCGCGCCCGCTCGGGCTGGATATCGAGCGTCGAGGTCGTTAGCTCGCGGTACTCGACGCCGCGCGCGACGCTCCAGGCGACGAACGCGGCCCGGGCGGCCGCCTCCGGGTCGGGCGGGGTCGATTCAGGCGAGGAGGCCTGGCCGGCGGCGTCCGACGAGCAGGCGGAAAACACCCAGGCCAGGATGGCCAGGACGGCGAGCGGCGAGATTTTAATGGTAAGTCGGTTTGTTCCAGCGATGGCCGCATATCCTCGGTATCAACGTCGGATTCACGATATGCGGCCAGGGACGCGGGGCACATCCACCTCTTCACATAAGCTGGATATGCCCGGGGAAATGTTCGCGCTCGAGCGGCCCGGAGCGGATCAGGCCGGCTCGACGAGCTTGTGCTGGTAGAGCAGGCCGATCTCCTGGGCGGGGTTGTCATCGGGTCGCACCCAGAGATCGGAGTAGCGCCCGCCGCGGCGCGCTTCGACGGCGATGACCGTCCCCTCACCGTAGCCGTCGACGGTCACCTTCTGGCCAACCTTGAATTCCGATGCGCGCTTCTTGCTCTTCCTCGCCGGCGCCTTTCGCTGTCGCGGAGTCATCCTGTTACCCTCGTGGTCACGTCAACGAATAGAACAGATGTTCGTATTCTAGCATGTTAGATTGACTGTGTGTCCCGGCAAGGATGCCAGTTCAGCGTATGATCGTCGCGAACGTTCGCGAGTAAACGGGCCACGAGCCATCAGGAGAGGGAAACACGGCGATGAAGCTCGGCGTCATGATCGAGGGCCAGGAAGGGCTGAACTGGGAGCGCTGGCAGCGCATCGTCGAGGCCGCCGACCGGCTCGGCTTCGACTCCGTCTGGCGCTCCGACCACCTCTATTCGGTGATGGGCAGGTACGAGCGCGAGACGGTCGCACTGATCCCCTCGCTCACCGCCGTGGCGCTCTGGAGCCAGCGGCTGATCTTCGGGCAGCTCGTCTCGCCAGTCAGCTTCCGGCACCCGGTGCACCTGGCCTACGACGCGGCCGCGCTCGACCGGCTCTCGAACGGGCGCTACACCTTCGGGATCGGCGCGGGCTGGAACGAGAGCGAGCACCGCGCCTTCGGCTTCCCCCTGCCGCCGCTCAAGGAGCGCATGGACCGCTTCGAGGAGGCCCTGAAGGTCATCACGCTGCTCTGGAGCGGCGAGCGGGTCGACTTCAAGGGCGAGCACTACCAGCTCGATATGGCCCAGGCCGCTTTCACGCCAGCTGGCGGCAAGGCGCGCATCCTGATCGGCGGCAGCGGCGAGAAGCGCACCCTGCGGCTGGTCGCCGAGTACGCCGACGAGTGGAACGCCACGGCGACGCCGCCGGAGGAGTACGAGCGCAAGGTCGAGGTGCTGGCCCAACACTGCCGCGCCGCCGGCCGCGACATCGACCAGATCGAGCGCTCGATGATGCTGGCCCACGTCGTCGGCCGCGACGAGGCCGAAGTGCGCGAGCGCGCCCGGGCATTCATGGCAATCACCGGCCGCGAGGGTGAGGTGGACGAGGTGTTGCAGGGCATGCGCGAGCGCGGCCTGCTGGTCGGCACGGTCGACGAAGTCGTCGAGTCGATCAAGCTGCGCCAGCGCCAGGGCATCGACCGGATCATGCTCCAGACGATGGACATGGACGACATCCCCGCGCTGGAGCTGATCGCCAGCGAGATCATGCCGCAAGTATCCTAGCCGCCGCCTGGAATGCGCAGTCGTGGCCAGCCACGCTGCCTCCAGGGAGCGCTACAATGCAATTGTCACTCGATAGCGCCTCGGGGCGCGCAAAACGGCTTCATGCTGCAGTTGGTGCGATGCCGTAGGGGCGTGATTGATCATGCCCATCGCCTGCTACTGTGGTACCTCCGCCGGTACCCGATGCCGGGCGTAATCGATCACGCCTCTACATGACCGTGTCGCCGCGAGGGT
>DATGQR010000557.1:0-3411 GCA_035304105.1 Thermomicrobiales bacterium
AGGATGATGTCGACCAGGTTCTTGCCGATGTCGTGCACGTCGCCCTTGACGGTGGCGAGCACGATGCGGCCCTTGCCGGAGCCGCCCTCGACCTTCTCCATGTGCGGCTCGAGGTGGGCGACGGCCGCCTTCATCGTCTCGGCCGACTGGAGCACGAACGGCAGCTGCATCTGGCCCGAGCCGAACAGGTCGCCGACGACCTTCATGCCGTTCAGCAGGACGTCGTTGATGATGCTCAGCGCCGACCGGCCGCCGGCCAGCGCCTCGTCGAGGTCGTCGGTGAGGCCGTCGCGGTCGCCGTCGATGATCCGCTGCTCGAGCCGCCGCTCGACCGGCCAGTCGGACCGGTCCTCCTTCACCTGCTCGGCCACCTTCACGTCGGCGAACACGTCGAGCAGGGCGGCCAGCGGGTCGTAGCCGGTGGCCTCGTCGCGCCGGTCGTAGATGAGGTCGCGGCAGACCTTGAGCTGCTCCTCGGGGATCTTGTTGAGCGGCATGATCCGCCCGGCGTGCACGATCGCCGAGTCGAGCCCGGCGTCGATCGCCTCGAACAGGAAGACCGAGTTGAGCACGTGGCGGGCGGCGGGCGCGATGCCGAAGCTGACGTTGGACACACCGAGCGTCGTGTACACGCCCGGCAGCTCGGCCTTGATACGGCGGATGGCCTCGATGGTGGCCATGGCGTCGCCGCGCAGGTCCTCATCGCCGGTGGTGAGCGGGAACGTCAGCGCGTCGAAGATCAGGTCGCTCGGCGCGAGCCCATACTCGTCCACGACGATCTCATAAATTGCGCGCGCGACCTCGACCTTGCGCTCTGCGGTCTTCGCCATGCCCTGCTGGTCGATCGTCAGCGCGACAACCGCCGCGCCATGCTCCACCGCCAGCGGGACCACTGCATCGATCCGCTCGCGCCCGTTCTCGAGGTTGATGCTGTTGATTAACGCGCGGCCCGGGTAAATCTTCAGCGCGGCTTCGATCACATCCGCCTCGGTGCTGTCGATCATCAGCGGGACGTCGACGCCCATCGACAGCTTCTTGACGACCTTGCGCATCTGGTCTGCTTCGTCAGCGCGCTCGGTCAGCGCGACACACACGTCGAGAATGTGCGCCCCGGCCTCGACCTGCTGGCGCGCAATGTCGAGGATGCTGTCATAGTCGTCTTCGAGTAGCAGGCGTTTGATCTTGCGGCTGCCCTGGCTGTTGACACGCTCGCCGATCAGGGTGGGCGGCGGCGATTGTTGGAGCGCCATCGCGCGCATCCCACTCGACGCGGCAGGCTCGATTTCAGGTGTGCGATCCAGCGGCGCGCGCGAACATTCCGGCGTGCCCTTGACGCGCTCGATCAGCCGCGCAAGGTGTTCGGGCGTCGTGCCGCAGCACCCGCCGACGACGTTCACACCCCAGTCCACGAACTCGCCGAGCAATTCCGCGAAAGGCTCCGGCTGCATGGGGTAGACCGCGTCGCCATCGACGTTAATCGGCAGTCCCGCGTTCGGCAGGACGCTGATCGGACGCGTGCTGTGCTCGGTCAGGTATTTCACCGGCCCGGCCATATGCTCTGGCCCGGTCGAGCAGTTCAACCCGAGTACATCGATTGGCAGGGCTTCGAGCGTGGTCAAGGCGGCGCCGATCTCGGTCCCGAACAGCATCCGCCCGCTGGTATCGAGTGTGATCTGCGCCTGGAGTGGGATCCGCACGCCTGTTTCCTCGAAGTAGCGCTGGATCCCGGCGACGGCAGCGCGGACCTCAAGAATGTCCTGGCTGGTTTCGAGTAGCAGCACGTCTGCGCCGCCTTCGACCAGCGCGCGCGCCTGCTCTGCGAAAACGTCCGCCAGATCGTCAAAGGTGATGTTGCTGAGATCCGGATCGTCGGAGCTGGGCAGCTTGCCGGACGGGCCCATGCTCCCGGCGACAAAACGCTGGATACCGGTCCTGGCCTCGTATTCGTCCGCGACTTCGCGCGCCAGTTGCGCCGCAGCAAAGTTGATCTCGTGTACGCGGTCTTGCAGGCCGTATTCGGCGAGCGTGAGCCGGTTGGAGCGGAATGTATCCGTCTCGATCACCTCGCTGCCCACCTCGAGAAACGAGGCGTGAATCGCCCGGATCACGTCCGGACGGGTGATGACGAGATAGTCGTTGCAGCCCTCGGTGCGCTCGCCGCCGAAGTCCTCGGCAGCCAGGTTCAGCGCCTGAATGCTAGTGCCCATCGCGCCATCGTAGATCAGGACGCGCTCGGCGATTGCGTCAAGATAGCGGCGGTTCGTAAACGGTGTCTGAGGTGTCATCAGTGGTTTGCTTCCGTTTCTGCTGGACGGTTTTCGGGGCGTGGCATGCGCGTTAGCGGACACAGAAAATGCCCCTTGAACCAGCACGGGGCATCATAAGCCAAATGGTTATGGGACCCCTCATCTGTCAGAGTGACTCTGCCGGAATTGGCACCGCGCGACGCAGCCATTGGCTGTCGCACGGTTGCCGCGGCGTCATAGGGCCGGTCCCTCGGCCGCTCTTGATGAGAGACGACATCAGGTGTGATGGTAGCATAGAGAAGATGAAGTTGCCAATAATTCCGTGCTGGACGCAGGCGGAAGTTGAGTATAATACGAACGGCAAACGGCCATTGGGCCGCTTCGTGCGCAGCAAGCAGATGGAAGGAAATGACCGGTATGCATCTCGATCTGGCTCTCCTGGGGTTTGGGAATGTGGCGCGGGCGCTGGCGGAACTGCTGATCCGCAAGGAAGCGACGCTCCGTGAGGACTATGACCTGACGTTCCGCGTGACTGGGATCGCAACGCGCTCGCGCGGGATGGCGATCGATCCCGCTGGGCTGGACCTTGCAGATGCCCTGCGGATTGTCCGCCTCGGCGAGCCGCTGGACCGGTTGCACCAGGGTGAGGCGGTCGCCGACACGCAGGCGTTCTTGCAGCAGTGCCCGGCAGACCTGGTTATGGAAGCGACCGTGCTCGACCCACAGACCGGCCAGCCTGCGACCGACTATGTGCGCGCTGCGCTAGAAGCGGGGCGGCACGTGGTCACCGCGAATAAGGGGCCGATCGCTTTTGCGTATCGTGAACTACGCGCTCTGGCAGAAGCGAAAGATGTGGGCCTGTTCTTCGAAAGTACGGTCATGGATGGCGCGCCGGTGCTCGGTATTGCGCGCGAGGGGTTGGTGGGCTCGACCGTCCAGCGCGTGCGCGGCATCCTGAACAGCACGACCAACTACATCCTCGGCGCGATGGAGCAAGGGACATCGTTTGACGACGCTGTCAAGGAAATGCAGCGGCGGGGCCTTGCGGAGACCGACCCGAGCAACGACCTCGAAGGATGGGATGCGGCGGTCAAGATTGTGGTGCTGGCGAATGTGCTGATGGGCGCGGACCTGCGTCCGTCGGATGTAGACCGCACCGGGATCG
>DATGQR010000558.1:0-2491 GCA_035304105.1 Thermomicrobiales bacterium
GAACTCGAGCCCCACCTGCGCGCCGATCGCGTAGACGGTGGCGCCGATGAAGCCGGACACCAAGAGGGACGTCATGTTCGGCAAGATCTCGCGGAACATGATGCGCAGACTGCCCTCCCCGCTGACGATGGCCGCGGCCACGAAATCTTTCTCCCGCAGGCTCAGCGTCTGGGCGCGCAGCACGCGGGCGTTCCAGGCCCAGCCGGTGATGATCAGCACCATGCCGATCGTGACCGGCCCCGCCGGGAGGTAGGCCGCGATCACCACCGCCAGGGGAAGCCCGGGCATGATCAGGAAGACGTTGGTGACGAGCGACAGCACGTCGTCCACCCAGCCGCCGAAGAACCCCGCGGCGATGCCGACCAGCGCCCCGATCGCCATCACGGCCAGGCCCACCGCGAACCCGACGATCAGCGACACCCGGGCGCCCGCGATGGTCTGCGAGAAGACGTCCTGCCCCTGGCCGGTCGTGCCGAACCAGTGCTCGGCGGAGGGGGGCTGATGCGGCGCCGCGATGAACGCGTTCGGGTCGTGCGGGACGATCGCCGGCCCGATCAGCGCGATCAGCACGAACCCGAGCGCGATGCTGGCGCCCACCATCGCCTTGCGGTTGTGCGCCAGCGCCGAGAGCAGCGCGCCCCGCGCGCCCGACGAGCCGCCAGCGCTCATCGCCCCCTCCACAGGCGAGCCTGCGAGGTGCCCAGATCGTGGAGACCTTCACAGCAAGACCACCAGGGCCATCGGCCCACCGCGCGTTCCGCACGCACGATGGCGCCGGGCCCGTCCGTCAAATACCCCCAAAATCTTCCGCCCTTCCGCCCTTCCTGGGAAAAAAAATAGCGGAACATTTGGCGGTGGTAGAGCTTCGAGCAGGTCATCGGCCTCGCGTCCTTGGGTCGAGCCACACGTACAGGATGTCGACCAACCAGTTGGCGCCGAGCACGGCGAAGGTGATGGTCAAGAACAACCCCTGCATCAGCGGGTAGTCTTGGTTGCGCACCGCCTGGATCAGCAGGTAGCCGGTGCCGGGGTAAGAGAAGACGATCTCGGTCAAGAGCGAGCCGCTCAGCACGAAGCCGAGCGCCATGCCGAACCCGGTGACGTTCGGCAAGAGCGCGTTGCGCGCCGCGTAGCTGAACATCACCCGCCGCGCCGGCAGGCCCTTGGCCTGCGCCATGGTGATGTAGTCCTCGGACAGCACGGCGATCATCGTGTTGCGCATGCCGAGCATCCAGCCCCCGGTGCTGGCCAGCACGATCGCCGCCGCGGGCAGCGCCATGTGCTCGAGCACGCTCAGCAGAAAATCCAGCGTCAGCGCCGGCTCGAGGTGATCGGCGTAGGCGTGTCGCAACGGAAACCACCCCAAGACGAAGCCGAAGGCGTACAGCCCGAGCATCGCCAGCCAAAAATACGGGAACGCACCCAGAAAGATCAGCACCGGCGGTGCGACCGAGTCGAGCCAGCCGCCGCGCCGCCAGGCCGCCACCATCCCGAGCAACGTGCCGAACAAGAACGCGAGCAGCACGGCCATGCCGGCGAGCAGCAGCGTCCAGAACAGCCCCGTGGCGAGCACCTCCGTCACCGGCGCCGGGAAGTAGGCCACCGACGTCCCAAGCTCCCCCTGAAACACATGCACGACGTACGTCAGGTACTGCTCCCAGAGCGGCGCGTCCGTGAAACCGAACGCCTCGCGGAGCGCGTCGATGGCCTCGGGCTGCAGCTGCCCCTGGAAGCGCGCGAACATGGCCGAGGCGGGATCGCCCGGCATCGAGCGTGGGATCAAGAAGTTGAGCGTGAGCGACGCCCAGGCTGCGATCAGGTAGAAGCCCAGGCGTCGTAGGATGTAGTGCAACGGTGGCTTTCCTCGGCGTGCGCGCGCTGATCCGCGATCAGTTGGCCATGTGCCGCGGCTTGAGCTCCGTCAACACGAGCAGATACTCCGGCGCGGGGTAGGTGCTGAGCTTGGCGTAGGGGTTGTCTTTGCTCGGGAAGCCGACGATGCGCTTGGTGTTGAACTCGCCCCAGGAGGGGTTCGGGCAGAGGGGGATGGCTGGCGCCGTCCGCACATACTCGAGCTGCAGTTGGTTCATGATGCGCTTCTGCTCGGCGCGGTCGGAAGTCTTGACGAACTCGGCGAACAGGGCGTCCGCCTCCGGCGTGGAGAACCGGTGCCAGTTGCTGGCTGCCATCTGTCCAATCGGCAGCTTGGTCTCGCTCGACATCCAGGCGCGGTACACGAAGTACGGGTCCGGCCCCTGATTGGTCCAGCCCATCGCTCCAGTGAAGTCGCCTTTTTGCACCTTCTCGAACCAGGCGCTGAAGTCGTACGTCTTGAGGTTGGCGTCGATGCCGACCTTCTTCAGGCTCGAGCCCACGATCTGCGCGGCGCGGACCCAGTCGGACCAACCGGTCGGCACGATGATCTCGAACTCGAACGGCTTGCCTCCGACCTGGCGCGCCCCGCCCGCGCCCCTCTTCAGGCCCGCCTCGT
>DATGQR010000559.1:0-5313 GCA_035304105.1 Thermomicrobiales bacterium
TCGATCTGGGACCACGTCTTCCCGGGCCGCTTCCGCCGCTAACGGGCTCACCGCGAATGGCCCCCGCAGCCGC
Organism: Thermomicrobiales bacterium; assembly: GCA_035304105.1. GTDB lineage: Bacteria > Chloroflexota > Chloroflexia > Thermomicrobiales > CFX8 > JAUIIK01. The sequence continues at coordinate 74 of DATGQR010000559.1, forward strand.
CGGACCTTCTCCCGACGTACCTGGGAGGATCCTGCGCGCCTTCGGGGTCGCCTATCAATCGATCGACTTCATCGGGGCCGGCGCGACCAGCGAGGCATGGGCCATCACCACCGGCTGCGGCCGACTCGTGCTGCGGATCGTTGCGCCACGAGCCGGGGAGCGCGCCTGTTACGAAGCCGAGTTCGGCCTCCGCCAACGAGTGCTCGCGCAGGGCGGCAGGGTCGCCCGGCCCATCGCCACCAACCTGGACGTCGACGCCCGTGTGGCGGTCGAATGGTGCCTGGACGAGTTCGTCGAGGGCGCTGTCGCAGGCGGTGAACTGCCGCTCACCGCCTGCCATGATCTGGGCGAGACGCTGGCCGTGCTGCATGGGCTACCGGCTGAGGGTCACGGCCAGCTGCAGAACCGCCGCGATGAGCTGGTAGGGAAGAGCGCGAGCCCGGTTGAGGGCGTCCTGGCGCGCCTGGAGCGCCCCTGGCCGTTCACCGGCGCGCCGCTGACGGATCACCCGATTGCCGCCGAAGCGCCCTACCTACTGTCGAGACTCGAGACGCTGAAGCCGGAACTGCTGGCGTTGCTCGGCGACGACCGGGGGCGCGCGGTGAACCACACCGACCTCCACGGCGGTCAGCTCCCGGTCTCGAATGGGCGACTCGCCGCCATCCTCGATTTCGGCGACGCGGTCGTCGCGCCGCCCGCCTGGGATATCGGCTCGTTTGGCTACTTCAACGGCTGGGACCTTACGAAGCGCGTCCTGGAGGGGTACACGCCGGACTCATCGCGCCGCGCGGAGCTGCTCGAACAGGGCCACCTCTTCGCCATCGTGATCGCCCTGCACCACGCCATGCGCTCAGTCAGCCTCAACCAGCCTGAGCGCATGGCGGGCGCAATCCGATACCTCAACTCGAATCTCTGAAAACGCGCGAACCCGCCCAGCAAACCGGGCGGGTTCTCTTCTGGCGCTCAAAGGCGGATTCCCTGACCTTTGAGCCGGGCCGGCATTGAAGTCCGCCCGTAATTCTCAGGTGATCGCAGTGCAAGTGTGACGATCGCTGCGATCAGCAACTCTACCTGGAGTGTATCGCTCGTACGTACAGTACAATCGGGTTCCTCGATTTCTAACTGGCGCTCGGCAGTCGGAAGTGTGGTGAACCATGGCGGCGGACCCGGATTTCGTCGAGTACGTCCTGGAGCAGCTCGAAGGCGTTGGGGATATCACCCACAAGGCGATGTTCGGCGGCTACGGCTTCTGGGAGCGGGGCGATATGTTCGCGCTAGTAAGCTCCGACTCGACGCTCTACTTCAAGGTCGATGATGACACCCGGTCGCGCTATCAGGAGGCCGGTAGCGAGCAGTTCAGGAACATGCCCTACTGGTCCGTCCCGGCCGATCTGCTGGAGGACCGCGAACTGTTCCACGAATGGGCGCGGGAGGCCATTGCCGTCGGCCACGCAACGGCGCGCAGGCGCCAGCGCCGGTAAGGCCGCGCCGCGGCGCCGAACGCATACTCCCCGCCAGGCCATGCCTGGCTCCCGGATGGTAAAATCTGACCCATCATCGATCGGGCGAGGATCACACGTAGCCAGCGATTGAGAGCCGGCCCGATGGCTTTTGCCGCAACACACGCCCGCGACCTCACCGCCACCATCGCCTGGGCCCGTCAGGTGGCTGTCGACCCGCGTACCATCTTCCTCGACACCGAGACGACCGGACTGGACGAGCGCGCCGAGATCGTCGAGATCGCCATCGTCGACTGCAATGGCCGAGTCCTGCTCGACACGCTGGTCAAGCCGGTCGAGCCGATCCCGGCTGACGCCACGCGCATTCACGGCATCAGCAACCGCATGGTCGCCACCGCGCCCGGCTGGGACCGGATAGCCCCACGGGTCAACCGGCTGCTGGCGCGCGCCGGGCGAGTGGTCATTTACAACGCAGACTTCGACACCCGCATCATGCGCCAGTGCAACGCCCGCTATCGACTGCCCGATCCCCAGGCCGACTGGCACTGCGCCATGCGCCACTATGCAGCCTACGCCGGCATCATCCATCAGCGCTATGGCGGCTACCGCTGGCACAAGCTCGGCGACGCTGCCGCCCGCTTCGGCCACACCGGCCAGCTCCAGCACCGCGCCCTCTCCGACACCCTCCTCTGCCGCCTGGTGGTGCTCGGCATGGCCGGCATGGGGTAGCGAGGGAGGGGCTGGGGGAGGGAGCCGGCGTCGGCTGCGACGGAGGAACGTGGCATCATTGGCCCGCTCCGAGACCCGCCTCCTCCCCCGAATGCCTCTGGAGCGACCGCGCATAGTATCGGTGCGCTCCCTGGTTTGCGGCACGAGCGAAGAAGAGCCAGAAAGTGGTGGGCTCACTCCACCTCGCGGAGGATCTGCTCGATCCGCTCGACGCGGGTCTTCACCTCGCTCAGGTCGCCGAGCAAGCGCTGCTGCTGTTCGAGCAAGTTCGCCTGGTAGGTCGCCGTCTTCTCGGCAAGCTCCCGGTAGGCCGCGTCGCTCGTGGCTTTGGTCGTGGCGATCTTCATGCCGCGGATGAACCACAGCGCGGCGATGATCAGGATGGCGCCCAGCGTCAAGATCCCCATCGTGAAGATGACGCTGCCCCAGCCATCCCAGACGCTATTGCCGTGGTCGCCAGCCTGCGCCAGAAGCAACGGGGCGTCCACCAGTGTATGAGTCAATAGCCGCTCCATGTCCTAACCCTCTCGTTCCTGGCTGCCGCCGTTCAACGAAGTCACGGCCGCAGCGATGCGCTCCGGCGTCAACAGCAACTCGAACGGCACGACGCTGTAGTACTTCATCGCCTTGCCCTCCTCGGAAAGCTCTAGCGAGCCGACTACCAGGCCGGCATCTTCCAGCTTCTTCAGGTGCATGTAGAGGAGGGGGCGGCTCAATCCAACTTCGCGCGCCAGCTGACTGACATAGTTGCGTCCGCCGGCCAGCGCGCTGATGATCCGCAGCCGGTTCGGGTTTGCCAGCGCCGACAACGCCTCCAGCAGCTCATCACCAGTCAACTCGGCAACGCTCATGTCAGCGTTCCTCTCCATATGTCAGAAAAATATTACACCTGACAAGACAGACTGTCAACCCTGCCCCCGCCAACCGAACAGCCGATCAACAGCACTCCCTCAGGAAATCGACAGATCGCGGGCCTAACGTTGAAGTGTGAGGAACTGCTTGCGTGAGGGATGGTTCGATATGCGCACTGCGACGGCAATCCGGAAGCTCCTGCTCCCGGCGCTTGCGCTGCTCGCCATTCTGGCGCTTACCGGTTGCGGCGAGCGCGACATGAGCGCCGAAGCGCCGCCGGAGGATCTCGTCTTCGTCATTCAGCCTGGCGACCTGGCGAAGCACATGCGCGGCGAGATCGACGAGCTGGTCCCGGAGCGGATCGAGCTCGTCGCCGGCCAGAGCATCGTCATCCACAACCATGACCAGGCGCTGCACTACTTCCTCTCCGAGCCGATCTGGCCGGGCGAGACGCTGGTCAAGACCTTCGATGAGCCGGGCACCTACCGCTACGACGGCGCCTTCACCTGCTCGATCGGCAAGCTCACGACGCTCACGATCCACGTCAGCGCGTAGCCGGCAAGGAGCACGACCATGGCGACGACTCAGAGAAGCCACTATCCGACCGGAGCCGATCTCCTCGAATCGATCAAGGCGAACCGCCGGATGGCAATGATCTTCGTCCTGGGATTCACACTGCTCATTCTCGCCGCCGTGCTTGCCCAACACTTCGCGAACACCACGGCGGGTTCGGAACCAGCGTTCACCGGACTGGCCGTCGAGCCGCCACGCGAGCTGCCGCCGCTGGAGTTGCAGCGCGCGGACGGCGGAATCTGGAGCAGCGCGGAGCTGAATGGGCGGCTGGCGATGTTCTTCTTCGGCTACACCAACTGCCCGGACGTCTGCCCGCTCACGTTGAGCCGCGCGAAGCAGGCCATCGCCCAGCTCGGTGATGACGCGGCGCGGGTCGACTTCTACTTCGTCACCGTCGATCCCGAGCGCGACACGCCCAGGCGCCTCGGCATGTACGTCGGTCAGTTCGATCCCACGATCACCGCGCTGACCGGCACGCCGGCGCAACTGGAGGCCGCGATGGCCGCGTTCGGCGTCGTCGCACAGCAAGTCCCGACGGGTAGCGAGGCGGGCTACGCCGTCGACCACACCGCCACCAGCTTCCTGATCGACGACGGCGCCATCCGCCTACTCTACGGGCACGACACGCCAGCCGCCGACCTCGCTGCCGACCTGCGCGCCATCCTCGCGGAGCGGCCGCGCGCCTAGCCTGGCGTCTCCAACAGCATGGTGTGCGGGAAGGCACTCACCGCCTGGCTCGCTGTCGGCGGTGACGCGCTGGGACGGCGACCGGGGCTAGCTCGCCCGGCTGGTCATCGAGCGCCTGCGGCGTCGTGGCCAGTCGCCAGACGAACCAGACGATCAGGCTCAAAACGATCAACTCCCCGCCATCCTCGATCAACCCAAAGAGCGCGCCGGGACTCCGGTGGAGGAACACGATGTGGAGAGCGTCGAAGCCCATGCCGAACACCGCGAATACTGCGACCAGACCGAGTAGCGATCGGCTCGCCTGCCTGAAGCGCTCGCTGCCCATCAGGTAAGCAATCCCGACGAGGGCGAGCAGGATGAGCCCGGCGATCGCCAGGACGGTCACCTCCCCGACGTCTCGGGGGCGCTGGCCGAGGATCTCCGGGAAGCCATAGCGGAGGGCAAGCGAGTTGCCGAACTCTTCGTGGATCTCCATCAGGTCATCGATGCCCAGATAGAGGAAGCCCAGCGCCCAGGCCAGGAAACCGGGCTCGCGGCCCTTGACGGCCAGCCAGACGAACATCAGCACGAGCCAGAACGCCTTGATGTACTGGAAGGTCTCGGCAAAGCCGCGTTCCTTCACGATACTGAAGTCGCTTTGAATCTCGTCGAGCAGCCCCGGTGTATCCCAGACAACGAGATGCATCACCATGAAGATCACATGGGCGATGATGAACAGGAGGTCGGTTGCGAGCAGCAGGGCGAGAAACGCATCGACTCGGCGAGCGTCGCCCGATGAAGTTTGCATGTGGCTCCACAAGACCGCGCTGGGCGAACCCCAGGTCGCGGTATCGTACCCTGCCGGACGCTCGGGTCACGGAATCGCCGCACCGTGCGCCGCCGCGCCACGAGCGACCTTCCTGGCTCGCCCGGGCGCGGCTTGTTGCGTCACAGTCGTCC
>DATGQR010000560.1:0-2206 GCA_035304105.1 Thermomicrobiales bacterium
ATTTCGACATCGACTTCTGCCAGGACCGCCGCGAAGAGGTGATCCGCTACGTGCAGGACAAGTACGGCACCCAGCAGGTGGCGCAGATCATCACCTTCGGGACGCTGCAGGCGCGCGCCGTGCTGCGCGACGTCGGCCGCGTGCTGCAGATGCCCTATGGCCAGGTCGACCGCATCGCCAAGCTGGTGCCGGCCAACCCGGCCGACCCGTGGACGCTGGAGCGCTCGCTCAAGGAGATCCCGCAGCTGCGGATGATGGCCGCCGAGGACGAGCAGGTGGCCGAGCTCCTCGCCATCGGCCAGAAGCTCGAGGGCCTCTACCGCCACGCCTCCACCCACGCCGCCGGCATCGTCATCGGCGACCGGCCGCTGCAGGACCTGGCGCCGCTCTACCGTGACCCGCGCTCCGACATGCCGGTCAGCCAGTACAACATGAAGTGGTCCGAAAGCGCCGGGCTGGTGAAGTTCGACTTCCTCGGCCTGAAGACGCTGACCACCATCAAGCGCGCCGTCGACATGATCAACCGCGACGGCGGCAGTTTCCGCATCGAGGACATCCCGCTCGACGACCCCGAGACCTACCGGCTGTACCAGGTCGGCGACACCGCCGGCGTCTTCCAGGTGGAAGGGCAGGGAATGCGCCGGGCCCTGATCGACATGAAGCCCGACCGCTTCGAGGACATCATCGCGCTGGTCGCCCTCTACCGTCCCGGCCCCATGGACAACATCCCGCTGTTCAACGACCGCAAGCACGGCCGCGAGGAGGTGGAATACCCGCACGAAGCGCTGAGCACCGTGCTCGACGAAACCTACGGCATCATCGTCTACCAGGAGCAGGTGATGCAGATCGCGCAGATCCTCTCCGGCTATTCGCTGGGCGAGGCCGACCTGCTGCGTCGCGCCATGGGCAAGAAGATCAAGGCCGAGATGGACGCCCAGCGCGCCCGCTTCGAGGAAGGGGCGCTGAAATACGGGCTGGGGCAGGGGCAGGCCGGCGCCATCTTCGACCTGCTCGCCAAGTTCGCCAATTACGGCTTCAACAAGAGCCACGCGGCAACCTACGCGCTGGTCAGCTACCAGACGGCCTATCTCAAGGCCCACCACCCGCGCGAGTTCTTCGCCGCCACCATGACGCTGGACATGGGCAATACCGACAAGCTCGCCGAGTTCCTGCGCGACGCCAAGAAGCACGAGATCGAGGTGGTGCCGCCCTGCGTCAACCGCTCCGACGCCGTGTTCAACACCCATGACGGCAAGGTGTTCTACGCCATCGGCGCCGTGAAGGGCGTCGGCACCGCGGTGGCCGAGCACATCGTCGCCGCCCGTGGCGACCGCCCCTTCGCCGACCTCGCCGATTTCGCGACCCGGGTCGACCCGCGCATCATCAACCGGCGGACGCTGGAGACGCTGGTCAGCGCCGGCGCCTTCGACGAACTGGCGCCGCGCCGCGAGCAGGCCTTCGCCGCCATCGACGCCATCGTCGCCACCGCCCAGCGCACCAATGCCAACGCCGCCGACGGCGTCGTCGACATGTTCGCGAGCGACCAGCCCGAGCCGATCCGGCTCAGCGCCGCCTTCACCCCGTGGCTGCCGCTGGAGCGGCTGGAGCGCGAGCGTGCCGCCATCGGCTTCCACCTCTCGGGCCACCCGCTCGACCAGTATGCCGAGCTCTTCGAGCGGCTGCGGGTGCAGGGCTGGGTGGATTTCGAGCGCGCCGTCAAGGACGGGGCACGGGCCGGGCGCCTCGCCGGCACCATCGGCGCCCGCAACGACCGGCGCACCAAGAAGGGCACGCCGATGGCCATCCTGACGCTGTCCGACCCGACCGGCAGCTACGAGTGCCTCGCCTTCTCCGAGCAGCTCGACCAGTATGGCGACGTCCTCGTCGCCGGCCGCTCGGTGATCCTCTCGGTCGAGGCCGACGAGCGCCCCGACGGCGTCAGCCTCCGCCTGATCAGCGCCGAACCCCTCGACCAGGCCGCCGAAAAGATCGGCCGCCGCCTCACCGTCTTCACCGGCCACGAACGCTGCCTCGGCTCCATCCGCGCCCAGCTCAAGGGCGGCGGCGAAGGCCAGGTCATCTTCATCGTCTCCCGCGACCAGGGGGCACGGGAGTACGAGATCGAGCTCAAGGGCGGGTATCGGCTGAGCGCGGAGCTCGCGGGCGGGATAAAGGCGCTGGACGGGGGGGTGGATGTAAGGTTGAG